>JBKOXV010000121.1:0-19732 GCA_046725105.1 bacterium
GGCCTGAAGGTCGCCGGCATCGGGGCCGACAACCTGCGCCTCGTCGACACCGACGACGCCTTCGCCATGAAGCCCGACGCCTTGGCGGCCGCCGTGACCGCCGACCGGGCGGCGGGGCTCGTCCCGTTCTTCGTGTGCGCCACCGCCGGCACGACGTCGTCGCTGGCGTTCGATCCCGTGCCCGCCATCGGCGAGATCTGCCGACGGGAAGGACTGTGGCTGCACGTCGACGCCGCCATGGCCGGCATCGCCGCCCTCTGCCCGGAGCATCGGTGGGTGAACGCCGGCCTCGAGGCCGCCGACTCGTACTGCACGAACCCCCACAAGTGGATGGGCGTCAACTTCGACTGCGACCTCTTCTACGTGGCCGACCGTGCTGCGCTCATCAACACGTTCTCGATCCAGCCTCCCTTCCTCCGCACGGCCGCCGGCGACACGGGCACCGTGATCGACTACCGCGATTGGGGCATCCCCCTCGGGCGCCGCTTCCGGGCCCTCAAGGTGTGGTTCACCCTGCGAGCCGACGGTCCCGAGCCGGTGCGCGCCATGATCCGCCGGCACATATCTCTTGCGAAGGAGCTGGCATCGTGGGTCGCCGCCGATCCACGCCTCGTGCTCGCCGCTCCGCCGCGGCTGAACCTCGTGTGCCTCCGTCACGTCGACGGCGACGCCGCCACCGACGAGCTCATCGCCGCCGCCAACGCCAGCGGCCGGGCCCTGTTCACCCGCACGGTGCTCGACGGCGGCTCCGTGCTCCGGTTCTGCATCGGCGGGCGGGCCACGGAGCGCCGCCATGTCGAGGCGGCCTGGCAGCTCCTCCAGGAGCTGGCCTAGCCCAGCCCCCATTCTGTTTCACGCTGGTTCACGAACCCCAGAGGTTCTTGAACTGGCGTGAAACGGGGAGGAGGAGGGCCAGCAGGTCCGACAGATCGGCGACTCGCGGTTCCGGGAGATCGTCGACGGGAAACCACGCCACCGGAGCGCCCGCCTCGGGCGTGAGCGGCGACGACGGATCACCCCGGAACAGGTAGTGGAGGTTCCAGTGCCAGTGGGCGGGATCGTCGCCGCGAGCGGGGAAGACCGCGGCCCGCACCAGCACGGGGCTCGCTGCCACCGGCGGCAGCTCGAGGCCCGTCTCCTCGGCCAGCTCCCGTGCCGCGCCGCCCGCCGGTGACTCGTCGTCGTCCAAGTGGCCACCGGGGTTCACCCAGCCGAGGGTCCGGTGCTGCACGAGCAGCAGCTGCTCGCCGCGCTGGTCGAGCACCCAGGCGTTCGTCGCCAGGTGGCCGGGCGCGACGGGCAGCCCATCGCGCAGTACGGCGACGAGACGCTCGCCGTGGCCGTAGGGATCGAGGGCCGCGGCCGCCACGACGGCGGCCAGGTCCGGACGGTCCGACCCGGGAACGTCGACGGTGCCGCCGGGAAATCCCACTACGGGGCCACGCGGCGGGCGAAGACGAGGCCGTCGACGAGCTCGTCACCGTCGCGGCACTCGTGCGGCGCGACATGGGACAGCGTGTAGCCCGTCCTCCGAGCCACGGCCTGCGACGCCACGTTGCCTCGGGCCGTGATCAGGTGCACCTCGAGCAGACCGAGCGGCCCGAAGCCCCACGCCGTCATCGCCTCCACTGCCGTCGAAGCGACACTCTCGAGCCGCGCCTCGGGACCGACCCAGTATCCGATCTCGGCCCGGCGAGAGGCCCAGTCGATGCGGTGCAGCGAGATGGAGCCGAGCAACTCACCGTTGTCGGTGCGGGTGATGGCGAAGAAGGCGCCGTCGTCCTCGGGCTGCGGGCGGGCGTGCTGGTCGATGAAGGTGGCGGCGTCGAGCGCCGTGTACGGCCGGGGCACCCGGGTCCAGCGCTGGATCTCGGCGTCCTGGCACGCGTCGAAGACGAACGCGGCGTCGGCCCGTTCCCACGGCCGCAGCGTCACGATCCCGCCCTCGATCACGGCGTCGTCCCGGTGGCGATCAACAGGAGTTGCAGCAGGATGCGACCGGTCGCACCCCACACCGTCTCGTCGGTGAGCTCGAAGAAGTGCATCGGGCGGTCGAGCGGGGGGACGCCCCAGCGCTCCTCTCGGTAGACGTCGGCGTCGAGCAGGTCGACCAGCGGCACGGTGAGGATGCGGTCGACCTCGGCGGCGGCCGGGTGCAGCTCCGGCCGGGCGGTGAGGGTGCCGACGACTGGCACGATGACGTTCCGGCTGACCATGGTGGCCATGTGGTCGAGCTCGCCGACGACGGTGACCAGTCCGGGGTCGAGCGCCACCTCCTCGAACGCTTCGCGCAGGGCTGCTTCGACCGCGGTCTCACCGGGATCGACGCCCCCACCGGGGAAACTGATCTCGCCGCGGTGGTGCAGCATCCGACTCGACCGGCGGGTGAGCACCACTTCGGCGCCGAGCTCGCCGGAGAACAGCGCGACGAGCACGGCCGCTTCGCGGGCGTTCGGGGTCAGGAACGACGGTGGTCGACCCGGTCCGCGGGCGGCGACCGCCGCCGCCACGGCGTCGAGCTCGAGCCGGGCCGGCACGAAGCCGGCCCACGCGGCGGCGGCGCCGGGTCGCCAGCTGGCCGGTCGGGGGATGATCTGGTCGCCGCCCCGCCGTCGGGCCGGCTGCGTTGACGGGCTCACGCCGTGGGCGCCTGCTCACCGACGAGCGACCGCAGCAGGTCGGGCAGGCCGGCGGTCTTGAGGTTCGCCATCACGCGGCCCGGCGTGGTCTCGCCGCGCTCCCATTCGTCCCAGTAGGCGAGCAGCTTGGCGGGGTCGGGGGCGGGCCGTTCCATGCGACCAGCGTATTGGCGTCAGGACGTGGAACCGGGACCCGATCGGCGCCGCCGGTACTCCTGGACGCCTCGCCCGACGAGGCGGCCCGCCCCCCGCCCGATCGCTTCGGCCCGGTCGGAGCCGACGCTCGTGGCGGGCGTCCGGGCCGGGCGGCGCCAGGCCTCCTTGGGCCGGTAGTCCGATCGCAGCGTCAGGCCGGCCAGCGCCAGGGCGCCGAGCACGAGGAGCACCTGCCCGGCACCTCCCATGTCGGGGCCGAAGACGATCGCCACGACGACGAGGCCGACGGCCACCACGATGTCGAGGATCCGATGGATCGGCCGCGGCACGGCATGGAAGCAGGCCGCCGGCCCGTCGGCGGTGGCGGCCAGCAGCACGACGACCAGCCCGGCGAGGAGCGGCACGACCGGTCGGGGCGAGTGGATGGCCTGGTACGCGACGAGGGCGCCGATCCCGTACTCGACGATCTGGTGGATCCAGAACGGCAGCTTCGGTGCCGGCGTGTCAGCCACGATTCCGAGTCTCGCAGCACCGAGGTGACGGAAACAGACACACGGTGTGCGTTTCCGTCACCTCGGCTCGAGGGGGCGCTCGAGAAACGCCCTACATCATCCCCATGCCGCCCATGCCGCCCATGCCGCCCATGCCGCCGGGGGCGCCGGCCGGCATCGGCGACTTCTTCTCGGGCTTCTCGACGATGAGGGCTTCGGTGGTGAGGACGAGACCGGCGATCGACGCCGCGTTCTGCAGGGCGGCCCGCGTCACCTTGGCCGGATCGATGACGCCCGCCTTCACGAGGTCCTCGAACTCGCCGGTGGCGGCGTTGAGGCCGGTGGAGCCGGTCTCCCGCTCGATCTGCGCCACGATGATGGCGCCTTCCAAGCCGGCGTTGTCGGCAATGAGCCGGGCCGGAGCCTCGAGGGCGAGGAACACCGCCCGAGCACCCGTGGCCTGATCGCCTCGGAGTGACTTGACCACGCCGTCGACGGCGGAGCGGGCCCGGAGCAGGGCCACGCCGCCGCCGGCGACGATGCCCTCCTCGATGGCGGCTCGGGTCGCCGACAGGGCGTCTTCGATGCGGTGCTTCTTCTCCTTCAGCTCCACCTCGGTGGCGGCGCCGACCTTGATCACGGCCACCCCGCCCGACAGCTTGGCCAGGCGCTCCTGCAGCTTCTCACGATCCCAATCGGAGTCGGTGTTCTCGATCTCGGTCTTGATCTGGGCGATGCGGCCCTTCACGTCCTCCGAGGATCCGGCCCCTTCCACGATGGTCGTGTCGTCCTTCGTGACGAGGACCTTGCGGGCCCGGCCCAGCAGGTCGAGGGTGAGGTTCTCGAGCTTGAGCCCGATCTCCTCGGACACCACTTGTCCACCGGTGAGGACCGCCATGTCGGCCAGCATCGCCTTGCGGCGCTCGCCGAAGCCGGGTGCCTTCACGGCTACCGAGTTGAACGTGCCCCGGATCTTGTTGACGACCATCGTGGCGAGGGCTTCACCCTCGACGTCCTCGGCCACGACCAGGAGCGGCCGGCCGGTCTGGATGACCTTCTCCAGCATGGGCAGCAGCGCCTGGACCGAGGAGATCTTGGCCGAGTGCAGGAGGATGTAGGGGTCCTCCAGCACCGCCTCCTGGCGCTCCGGGTCGGTGACGAAGTAGGGCGACAGGTAGCCCTTGTCGAACTGCATGCCCTCGGTGAACTCGAGCTCCATGCCGAAGGTGTTCGACTCTTCGACGGTGACCACGCCGTCCTTGCCGACCTTGTCGATGGCGTCGGCGATGACGGCACCGACGCTGGTGTCGGCGGCCGAGATGGAGGCCACCTGAGCGATCTCCGACTTGTCGTCGATCTCCTTCGCCTGCGACTTCAGGGACTCCACGACGGCCTCGACCGCCTTCTCGATGCCCCGCTTCAACCCCGTCGGGCTGGCCCCGGCCGTGACGTTGCGCAGGCCCTCGCGCACCAGCGCCTGGGCCAGCACGGTGGCCGTCGTCGTGCCGTCGCCGGCGACGTCGTTGGTCTTGGTGGCGACCTCCTTCAACAGCTGGGCGCCGAGATTCTCGAAGTGGTCCTCGAGCTCGACCTCCTTGGCGATGGTGACGCCGTCGTTCGTGATGGTGGGGGCACCGAACTTCTTGTCGAGGACCACGTTGCGACCCTTCGGGCCGAGAGTGACCTTGACCGAGTCGGCCAGCTTGTTCACCCCCGACTCGAGGGCGCGACGCGCCTCCTCGTCGAACTTCAGGATCTTCGCCATCAGCGGCTCACTTCTGCACGATGGCGAGCACGTCGCGGGCCGTGAGGATCAGCAGGTCCTCGCCATCGACGGTGATCTCGGTGCCGCCGTACTTCGAGTAGACCACGGTGTCGCCGACCTTGACGTCGAGCGGGATGAGGTCGCCGGTCTGCTCGGATCGACGGCCGGGGCCAACCGACAGGACCTCGCCCTGCTGGGGCTTCTCCTTGGCCGTGTCCGGGATCACCAGACCCGACGCGGTCTTCTCCTCCGCCTCGCTCGGGCGAACGACGATGCGATCATCAAGCGGCTTCAGCGCCATGTGTTTGCCTCCATTGGCCGAGTTTCTTGGTTCGCGGACAGGTTCGACGACGCACTGCGGCACGGTCTTGTTTCGGCTGCTTCGCGGCCGAAACCCAAGCCGCCGTATTTCTGCGGCCTCGCCTTCCGGCTCGGCCTGTTAGCACTCGTAACCGTCGAGTGCTAACACTAGGTCGTCCGACTCTGGTTAGCAAACGCCGCACCAGAGTGCTAACAGCCGGTTCCTGTCGGCCAAGGTGACGGAAAACGGCTCATTCGCCCGACAGGCCGGGCTCCTGTCGGTAGGCGCACGGGTCGGGGCTGGCGACGCTCGTGGTCTCGACCGGACCCGTCCCGGCGGCGCGCACCGTGACGACCCGACCGTCCGGCGTGACACCCGTGGCCACCCAGACGGCGTCGTCGTCCGGGAGGTCCGGTGGTCCCGCCGGGCCGCGGATGACGGCGGCATACACGCCGACGTCGTCCAGCACCCGGGCCAGGCGGGTGACGGCGCGTACGGCCGCCACGGAGCTGGAGCGGGAGAGATCGACGCCGACAAAGGCGATGACGTCGTCCTCGGACCCGGAGGCGAGGGTCCGGTCCAGCCACGAAACCGCCGACCCGTCGGCGGTGACCACGTACGACGCTTCGGTGTGGGGCACGATGCGCTCGACGCCGGCCGGCAGCACAGGGGCCACGTCGGGCACGGTGACCGTGAGGCCCTCGTCACGGATGCGCACCTCGAGCCCGGAGAGCGGTTCGCAGACGCCGGCGGCGGGTTGGCGCCGGGCCAACTGCACGTCCACCACCTGGCCGCCGGTGCGCCGCAGGGGCACCGCCTCGAGCGCGGTGGCCAGTGTGGGCGCCGCCTTGTCGCCGCCGCCTCGCCCGCACCCGGCGAGCGCGGCCAGGGCCGCCATCGCGGTGACGGCCAGCGGCCGTCTCACGTCAGGACGGGGAGGCGCAGGTTCGGGTCGGCGCCCTGGTCGAGCGCGGTCGGCCCGTCGATGGCGAGGCGATACCACGCCGTGCTGGCGATCATGGCGGCGTTGTCGGTGCACATCGAACGGCTCGGCAGCAAGCAGTGCAGCCCGTCTTCCTCGCAGGCGTCGAGGAGTTGCTCGCGCAGCAACGAGTTGGCGGCCACGCCGCCGCCCAACGCCACGGCCTGGGCACCGACCTCGGCCGCCGCCCGGCGGGCCTTGATGACGAGCACGTCGGCGACGGCCTGCTGGAAGCTGGCCGCCACGTCGGCCGTCTCGACCTCCGGATGGCGGCGCACGTGGTTGACGACGGCCGTCTTCAAACCGGAGAAGGAGAAGTCGAGGCCCTCGTCGAGGAGGGCGCGGGGGAAACGAATCGCCGTCGGATCACCGTGGTTGGCCTCACGGTCGATGGCGGGCCCGCCCGGGTACCCGAGGCCCAGGTAGCGCGCCACCTTGTCGAAGGCCTCGCCGGCGGCGTCGTCGACGGTCTGGCCCAACAGCCGGTAGTGGCCGTGGGCCTCCATCGACACGAGCATGGTGTGGCCGCCCGACACGAGCAGCACCACGAGCGGGAACTTGAGGTGCGGATCCTCGAGCAACGCCGCGTACAGGTGCGCCTCCAGGTGGTTGACGCCCACGAAGGGCACGTCCCACACGAGCGAGAGGGCCTTGGCCGTCGAGACGCCGACGAGGAGGGCGCCGACCAGCCCGGGCCCCACCGTGGCGGCGACGGCGTCGATACGAGCGTCCTCGATGCCGGCCTCGACGATGGCGCGGGCCAGGACCGGGACGACCAGCTCGACGTGGGCCCGGCTGGCCACCTCCGGCACGACGCCGCCGAACTGGGCGTGCAGATCGACCTGGCTCGACACGACCGACGACAGGATGTCGACGCCGCCCATGACGCAGGCGGCCGCCGTCTCGTCACAAGACGTCTCGATGCCGAGGACGACGGTGTCCGGGCCGACCTCCACCGAGCGGGTCACTGGAGTCCCTCCCACGACGTGCGGCCGGGGAGACCCTTCTCGATGGCGTCGAGGCGTTCGGCGTAGCCGGGGCTGTCGATGTTGTGGGCCCACATCACGATGGCGTCCTCGACACCTTCGTAGTAGCGCTGGCGCATGCCGACCGGCGCGAAGCCGAACGCCTGGTACATCGCCTGGGCGCCCCGGTTGCTCACCCGCACTTCGAGGGTGAGGTTCTTGGCGCCGGCGATACGGGCCTGACGGGCCAGGGTCAGCATGAGGCGCGACCCGATCTTGTGGCGATGGTGGGCGGGATCGACGGCGACGTTCGTGACGTGTCCGTCCTGGAGTTGGTACAGCAGCCCGGCGTAGCCGAGAACGGCGCCGTCGACCTTGGCCACGATGTAGAGCCGGGAGCCGTCACGCGAGGCGATCTCGCCGTGGAACACGGCCAGCGACCACGGTCGCGGGTACACCTGGTCCTCGATCCGCAACACGGCGCGTAGGTGGCGGCGCCGCATCGGCACGATCCGGACGTGCATGTCGGCCGGCTCGGGCAGCACCAGGGCACGCCTCGTGATGCTCACGGCCGCCACCCGGTCACCAAACTTCGCCTGTGGCGCCCGTTGGAGCGGAAATCGCCCCAAACAGCGACACAAGCGACGGGGACGGCGGTCACGACGCCTGGCTCCGGGTGCGCGTCGACCAGTTGATCTCGGCGTCGGGCTTGCGTAGGTAGAGCGGCTCGAGCTCCCACGGGTTCACCCACTCCTCCCGCAGGGCCCGGGCGTGGGCGAGTTGCACCAGGGGCCGCACGGACGGGTAGGCCAGCCCCGGATCGGCGAATTCGATGCCACGCATCTCGTTGAGGGTATGGCGATATCGCAGCGCGCCGTCGCCCACGCACACGACGTCGTCGCCGAGGGCGTACACGTCGGCCACGAGCTCCTCGGGCGTCCCGACCACCGGCAGCGACAGCCGCTGTATTCCGCCGGGCACCTGGCGGTAGAAGGCGTAGAACAGCTCACCCCGGCGGGCGTCGATCACGGCGGCGATCAGGCGGCTGGCGTGGCGGAGCGGGAAGGCGAGCAGGTCGAGGCTCGGCAGGCCGATCATCGGCACCCGCAGGGCGTGGGCGATCCCCTTCGCTGTGGCCAGTCCGACCCGCATGCCGGTGAACAGACCGGGGCCGATGTCGACGGCGACGACGCTGATCTCGTCCAGCGTTATGTCGGCAGTACGGCAGCAGAACTCGATGGCGGGCGCCAGCGTCTCGGCGTGGCGGCGACCGCGCGTCGCCTCGAACGCCGCCAGTACGCCCTCGTGGCCGCCGATGGCGCACCCCACCTGTTGCGTGGCCGACTCGATGCCGAGGATCAGCATGCCCCGGCCCGCCCGTCGTGCCAGGGCGCCAGGTTCGTGGCCAGCGCGCCGGCGCGCGGCTGCCACACCGAACCGACGGCGCGGATGACGATGGTGCGGTCGTCGGGCTCGTCCCCGAAGTCCAGCCGTACCTCGAGATAGGACGTCGGCAGAGCGGCTCGGATGACATCGCCCCACTCGACCAACGTGACGCCGTTCGAGTCGATGAGCTCCCCCAGACCAAGATCACTCACCTCGGCCATCCGCTCGAGGCGGTACACGTCGACATGATGGACGGGCAGGCGCCCAGGGTACGTGCGGGCGAGGGTGAACGTCGGGCTGGTGACGGGCTCGTCGACACCGAGGGCGTGGGCGAAGCCCTGCACGAACGTCGTCTTGCCGGTGCCCATGTCGCCCACGAGCAGCAGCAGGTCGCCGCCCCGGACGTGGTCGGCCACGATGCCGGCCAGCTCCTTGGTCGCCGAGGCCGAGCCGGTGCGGAGGGCCGTGGTCACGACAGCGGGAAGCCGGCCTCGGCCAGCGCCATCTTGGCCCGCACGAAGTCGGCGCGCATCTCGGCCAGCGGCTGAGCACCACCGCGCAGCGCGGCCGCCGGGTGCAGCGTAGGGATCAACACGCCATGGGCGAACGGATACGAGCGGCCCCGCAGCTTGTTGATGCCGGTGGCGGTCTGTAGCAGCCACTGACCGGCGAAGCGCCCGAGTGTGATCACCACGGCGGGACGGATGGTGTCGAGCTGCGCTTGCAAATACGGACGGCACGCCTCGATCTCGTCCGGCTTCGGATCGCGATTGTCAGGAGGGCGACACTTCACCACATTGCACACGTAGCAGTGGTCGCGAGTGGTGCCGAGCTCTTCGGCGATGAGGCGATCGAGGAGTTGGCCGCTGCGACCGACGAACGGCAGCCCTTGGCGGTCCTCCTCGGCGCCCGGGCCCTCGCCGATGAACATGAGCTTCGCGGCGGGATCGCCCATGCCGAAGACGACGGTGTGCCGTCCGGCCGCGAGCCGGCACTTCGTACACCCCGCGGCCTCGGCGGCGACCAGCTCGAGAGGCCCCGGCACGGCCCACCATGCTACCGGCCGGCTTGGTGGGCCCCCTTGACGTAGAGGCGCGGCACGCGGGCGCCGATTCCACACGTGATCTCGTAGGCGATCGTGTCGAGCCGTTCCGCCCACTCGTCGGCCGTCACCTGCTCCGCCCCCTGGGCGCCGATGAGGACGACCTCGTCGCCGGTCGCCACGGCATCGTCGCCGCAGTCGACCATGAACTGGTCCATGGTGACGACGCCGGTGATGGGCCGGCGCCGCCCGCCGACGAGCACCTCGCCGCCGGTGGCGGCCAGGCGGCGCGGCACACCGTCGGCATAGCCGAGCGGCACGGTGGCGACGGTGGTCTCCCGATCGAACCGGTGGCGCAGCCCGTAGGAGATGCGCGCGCCGGTCTCGACCCGCTTCACGAAGCTCACCCGCGCCCGCAGCGACAGGGCGGGCCGGAGCGTGCTCGCGAGGTGGCGGACGCCCGGTCCGGGGGAGACGCCGTACGTGGCGATACCGGCTCGCACGAACGAGTACCGGGCCCGCCGGTGGGCGAGCCCGCCCGCCGAGTTGGCGGCGTGGACGAGGGGCGGCACCACCCCGGCCGACCGCAGCGCCGCCAGCACGGCGTCGAACCGGTCGAGCTGACCGGACGTGTAGGGATCGTCGGGCTCGTCCGCCACGGCCAGGTGCGTCATCACGCCCTCCAGCACCAGCGGTGGACGGGCGGCGATCCGGCCGGCCAGGGCCACGGCGTCCTCGGGCCGGGCGCCGACGCGATGCATGCCGGTGTCGACCTTGAGGTGTACGGGAACGGGCGGCCCGCCGGCGGCGTCGGCCGCCACCGCCAGGCCGTCGATGCCGGCCGCCGTGTAGACGGTGGGCCGCAACGCCCACCGCACGACGTCGCCGTACTGGTGCGACGGCGGCTCGGACAGCACGAGCAGCGGCGCGTCGAGGCCGGCCCGCCGCAGGGCCACGGCCTCCTCGACCAGCGCCACGGCCAGACCCTCGGCACCGGCCGCCAACGCCACCCGGCCCACGGGCTCGGCACCGTGGCCGTAGCCGTCAGCCTTGACCACCGACCACACCGTCGCCGGAGCGACGGCGCGCCGAAGCAGACCGACGTTGTGGGCGACGGCATCCAGGTCGACCTCGGCCCACGCCGGGCGACCGGCCGGGCACGGCAACCGGGACGTCACGACGATCACGGTAGGGGCTCGGGGTCCGCGCCGACCGGCATCGGTCCGGCTACACCTGCCGATGGTGACGATTTGGCTCGGACCGGAAGAGCCGTCGATCAAGCGGCTCGTGCGCGCGACTGTCGTCGGACTCGTCGCCCTCGCCGTCGCCGTCGCGTTCTCGCCGTGGCAGCTCGATCTGCTCGTGTTCTGGGACGCCACCGCGGCCACATATCTGCTCGCGGTGTGGCGCGAGATCGGCGGCCTCGACAGTCCAAAGACGGCGGCTGCGGCCACCCGCGAGGACAACACGCGAACCATGACCCGCTCCCTGCTGGTTGTGGCCAGCACCGTGAGCCTGGCCGGCGTCGGTGTGGCCTTGGCCAAGGCCACACAGAAAGGAGGCAGGACCGAGATCGTGATCAGCGTCTTCGCCGTCGTCACCATCGTCCTGTCGTGGGCCGTCGTCCACACCGCCTACGTGCTGCGCTACGCCCACCTCTACTACCGGCCACCGGTCGGAGGCATCGACTTCAACGGCGACGACGAACCGGACTATCTCGACTTCGCCTACCTGTCGTTCACGCTCGGCATGACATACCAGGTGTCCGACACCGACATCGTGGACCACACCATCCGCCGCACCGTGCTCGCCCACACGCTGCTGTCGTACCTCTTCGGCACCGTGATCATCGCCGCCGCCATCAACATCGTGGCCGGCTTCGTGCACTGACCGCTTCGCATCAGGCGTCCGTAGACTCCCGCGCCATGTCGGTCGCCTGTACCCATCTCGACCAGGTCCGCGACGTCGAACCCACCACTCCCACAGGGTGCGCCGAGTGCCTGGCCATGGGCGACACCTGGGTTCACCTGCGGCTGTGTCTGTCGTGCGGTCACGTCGGTTGCTGCGACAGCTCGAAGAACAAGCACGCCACCGCCCACTTCCGCTCGGACCATCACCCGCTCGTCGCCTCGTTCGAACCAGGCGAGAACTGGTGGTGGTGCTACATCGACCAGGTCGTCCTCCAGCCCTAGCCCGCCGAACCCGACAGGGCCGAGAACACCGCCGGCAACAGATCGGGAAGATCGCCGGCTACGAGGCCGCGGGGCGCGCCGTGCCGGGCCGCCTCACCGTGCAGCCACGCCCCGGCCGCCGCGGCTCGCGCCGGCGGCACGTGCTGGGCCAGCAAGGCCCCGATGATGCCGGAGAGCACATCCCCGGTCCCGGCCGTGGCCAGCCGGGCGTCGCCCGCCATGGCGAGCAGCGTGGTCCCGCTGGAATCGGCCACGACCGTGGTCGATCCCTTCAACAGCACGACGCAACCGAGCTCGGCGGCGAGGCGACGGGTGGCATCGATCCGGTCGGCGGGAGGCCGTCGACCCGTGAGCAAGCGGTACTCGCCGTCGTGGGGCGTGATGACGGCCGGTGCGGTGCGAGCCCGAAGGACGGGACCGGCGCCTTCGGACGACCAGGCCAGGGCGAACAGCCCGTCGCCGTCGACCAGGACCGGTAGCGGCGATCGGCTCGCGAGCTCGCGCACGCTCGTAGCCGTCTCGTCGGCGCGGCCCAGGCCGGGTCCGACGGCGAGGGCGTGGAACCGGTCGGCGTCGCCCAGCACCTCGGCCGACCATCGCGCCGGCGGGAGCGAGTAGCCGACCACCTCGGTGGGGGCGGCCGGATCGAAGCCGAGGCCGGGCGACGACAGCCGCACCATGCCGGCCCCGGCCCGCTGGGCCGCCCGCGACGCCAGGTGGGCGGAGCCCGTCATGCCCGGCGATCCGGCAATGACCCAGAGCGCGGCCCGCCACTTGTGGGACTCCGGAGGCCGAACTGGCAGCCACTCGGCCACATCGGCGGCGTCGACGACATGGGTGGTGGCGCGGGACACGTCGAGCCCGATGTCGACGACCGTGACGGCGCCGGCCGCCTGTCGGCCCGGCGGGAACACGAGCCCGGGCTTCAGCGCCGCGAACGTGACCGTGCGCTCGGCGGTGAGCACCGGGCTGCTTATGACGCCGGTGGCGCCGTCCACACCGCTCGGGATGTCGACGGCCAGAACGGGCGCTCCGCCCGGGTCGGGCGGCTGCCACGCGCCGTGGAAGCCGGTGCCGTAGGCAGCGTCGATCACGAGGTCGGACGGCGGCACCCGCCCCCCCGGGTCAGCGGCGTCCAACTCCGTGACCTTCACGCCTCGCCGGGCCAGGCGGCGGGCGGCGGCGCGGCCGTCGGCGCCGTTGTTGCCCCGACCGGCGATGACGACGACGCGCCGGCCATAGGTGCCCCCCAGCATCTCGACGGCGGCGCGCGCGACGGCCGCCCCGGCCCGGTCGATCAATACGTCGACGGGCTCCGTTGCCGCCGCGTCGATGGCCCGCATCTCGTCGGGCGTGACGACCGGGATCATGGCAGCCGTCGGCTAGGGGTCCGGAGGCACGCCATGGCCGTAACGTACCGGTGCTGATGACGCCGAGACTCCACGACACCCGGCTGCTGTTGGCGGCGCGCCTCGGCCGGGCGGCGCAGACGGCGTCCAAACGGCTCGGCCGGGGCAACGGGGCGGTGATCGGCGGCAGCGTGGCCACGTTCGTCTGCCCCGACATCCTGACGGAGGCGGCGTCGGACGTCACGGCCGTGGCCGTGAGCGGCACCAACGGCAAGACGACGACCACCCGCCTGATCGCCGCCGCCCTGGCCACGCGCAGCGGCGTCCTCACCAACGCCCACGGAGCGAACCTGCCCAACGGTGTCGTGTCGGCACTGCTCGACCCGCACCCTCCGGGAGCCCAGCTCGTCGCCGAGGTGGACGAGCGCTACCTACCCGTCGTGATGCGCGCCGTCCGCCCGCGCGTCGTCGTGCTCCTGAACCTCTCGCGCGACCAGATCGACCGGATGGCCGAGGTTCGGAGCAACGCCGTGCGATGGCGCAGCGCCATCGCCACGATGCCCGACCTCACCGTCGTGGCCAACTGCGACGACCCGATCGTGGCCCACGCCGTTCCCGACGGCACCCATGCCGTATGGGTCGCGGCCGGTATGCGCTGGCGCTGGGACGCCATGAGCTGTCCCGCCTGCGGCGGCCGTATCGACTATGCGGCCGACGGCCACTGGGCGTGCCGCTCGTGTGGGCGATCCCGACCCCGACCCGATGTCACGGTCGACGCCGCCGGCGTCGCTCTCGGCGACCAGACCGTCGAGCTCGACCTGGGGCTGCCGGGCGAGCACACCCGATCCAACGCCGCCATGGCGCTGGCGGCGGCTCGCCTCCTCGGAGTGGCGCCGACCGAGGCGGCGGCCGCGTTCGCGGCGATCACCGAGGTCGACGGCCGTTACCGCTCGCTGTGGGGCGACGACCGCCCCGGCCGTCTCTACCTCGGCAAGAACCCGGCCGGCTGGCTCGAGATCCTCGAGGTGCTCGAACAGCAGGAGCCGCGGCCCCTCGTGCTCGTGTTCAACGCCAACCAGCCCGACGGGCGCGACCCGTCGTGGCTGTGGGACGTCCCGGTCGAGCGGTTGCGGGGCCGGTCGGTGGTGGTCACCGGGGAGCGTGCCGCCGACATGGCCGTGCGCCTCCGCTACGCCGAGGTCGACCACACCGTGGCGCCGTCGCTCGCCGTCGCCCTGGCCGAGGGGCGCCGGCTGGGGGCCGACGTGCTCGCCACCTACACAGCGTTCTGGCAGGTGAAGGGGGCCCTGAACCGTGCCGAGCCGTGACAGCGCCGTCCGCATCGTCGTGCTCGCCCACGACCTGCTCGGTACCTACGGCGATCTCGGCAACGGCATCGTGCTCGAGGCCCGCCTCCGGTGGCGCGGCTACCCGAGCGAGCTGATCGTGCACGAGGGCGGCGGGCCGCCACCGGCCGACGCCGACATCTACCTGCTGGGCGGCGGCGAGGACGCGCCGCAGTCGCTCGCCGTCGACGAGCTCAGCACCAGCGAGGCGCTGACACGCGCCGTCGATCGCCGCGCCGTGGTGCTCGGCGTGTGCGCCGGCTACCAGCTGCTCGGGCGTCGGTTCGCCACCAGCGACGGCCGCCAGCTGCCGGGCTTCGGTCTCCTCGACGTGGAGACCGTCCCCGGCGGGACGCTGCCCCGCGCCGTCGGCGAGATCGCCGTCGAGCCCGACGCCGCCCTCGGGCTGCCGACGCTGACCGGCTTCGAGAACCACGCCGGTCGGACCCTCCTCGGAAAAGGGGTCCGGCCCTTCGGCCGGGTGATCGCCGGTACGGGGAACACCGGCGCCGACGGAACCGAGGGCGCCTACGCCGGGCGGATCCTGGGGACCTATCTCCACGGACCGGTGCTGGTCCGCAACCCGGCCCTCGCTGATCTGCTGCTGTCGTGGGTGGTCGGACCGCTCGAGCCGCTGAGCGAGCCGGCGGTGGAGACCTTGCGTCGCGAACGGCTGGCTGCGATCACGCCGACGAACCGGCGCCGCTTCGTGCGACGATGAGCCCCATGCCATCGGTCTCCTTCGACCCGATCGCGGCGCGCTACGACGCCACCCGCGGCGGCGAGGCGCGCGGCACGCTCATCGCCGACGTGCTCCGGCCGTGGCTGCCCACCGAAGGGACGGTCGTCGAGATCGGTGTGGGCACCGCCATCGTGGCCGCGGCGGTGGCCCGCGACGGTCCGACGGTGATCGGCATCGACCTGTCGGCGGCCATGCTGGGCATCGCCGCCCGACGCTTCCCGGGTCCGCTGGTGCAGGCCGACGCCGCCGCCGTCCCGGTTCGGACGGGAGCGGTCGACGCGGTGGCGGCGGTGTGGGTGCTCCACCTCGTGGGCGACCTCCCTGGCGTGTTCGCTGAATGCCACCGCGTGCTGCGTGCCGGTGGGTCTGTCGTCGCCGTCACGATCGACGAGTCCCGCCGCGTCGGCGTGCCCACGGTGATCGAGCTCGAGAACCGATACCGCACCCGCCAGGACGAGCTGCCGCACCTCGACGGCGTGGCGACCGCGACCGGGTTCCGCCTGGCTCGGGTCGAACCACTGCCGGCCCAGGCTCGCCCCGTGACGCCGACCCAGCTCGCCGCCCACCTCGAGGACCGAACGTGGTCGTGGCTCTGGGGCGTGCCTGACGAGGCCTGGGCGACCGACGTGGTTCCGGTCATCGAAGCGCTGCGGAGCGGGCCGGATCGCGACCGCCCGACTCCCCACGAGGTCGCACACCAACTGGTCGTGTGGGAGCGTTGACCGCTCCGGCGCGACACTTGCACCATGCGCACTCGAGTCCAGGAGCTCCTGGGGATCGAATTCCCCATCATCGCCTTCAGCCACTGCCGTGACGTGGTGGCGGCTGTGAGCAAGACCGGCGGGTTCGGTGTGCTCGGCGCAGTGGCGCACTCGCCCGAGCATCTCGACCACGATCTCAAGTGGATCCGGGAGGAGTGCGGTGGCGCCCCGTTCGGCGTCGACCTGTTGCTGCCCCAGAAATACGTCGGCGCCGACGAGGGCGGCCTCGACGACGAGAAGACCGCCGCTCTACTGCCGGCCGGCCACCGCCACTTCCTCGACAGCATGCTCGAGAACTACGGCGTGCCGGCGCTCCCCGCCGACGACCACGTGACGGCCCACCCGCTCAACGTGTCGCCGGCCGGCGTCGCGCCGCTCCTCGACG
The DNA here is from genome assembly GCA_046725105.1 of bacterium. Taxonomy (GTDB): domain Bacteria; phylum Actinomycetota; class Acidimicrobiia; order Acidimicrobiales; family Ilumatobacteraceae; genus DASXAI01. The sequence continues at coordinate 16,503 of JBKOXV010000121.1, forward strand.
TGGCGTTCTCCCACCCGATTCGCCTCATCGCCTCCGCGCTGGGCCCGCCGCCCCCCTATCTCATCGACCGGGCCCACGCCGAGGACGTCGTGGTAGCGGCGTTGGCGGGCTCGTCGGTGCACGCCACGCGGCACGCCGCCGCCGGAGCCGACATCATCGTCGCCCAAGGCACCGAGGCCGGCGGCCACACGGGCGAGATCGCCACCATGGTGCTCGTCCCCGAGGTGGTGGACGCGGTGGCACCCATCCCCGTGCTCGCCGCCGGCGGCATCGCCCGCGGCCGCCAACTGGCCGCCGCGCTGGCGCTGGGGGCCGAAGGCGTGTGGTGCGGTTCGGTGTGGCTCACCACCGAAGAGGCCGAGACCGATCCGGTCGTGAAGCAGAAGTTCCTCGCCGCCTCGTCGAGCGACACGGTGCGCTCGCGCTCGCTCACGGGCAAGCCGGCCCGGATGCTGCGCACGGCGTGGACGGAGGAGTGGGAACGCCCCGACGCCCCGGCGCCGTTGCCGATGCCGCTGCAGAGCGCGCTCGTGGCCGAAGCACAGGAGCGCATCCACCGCTCGGCCCATCACGCCGGGTCGGGCGCCGAGACCCTCGACACCTACTTCGTCGGCCAGGTCGTCGGCACCCTCGCCACGGTGAAGTCGGCTCGCCAGGTCGTGCTCGACATGATCGAGGAGTACGTCGACACCTACGAGCGCCTGCGCACGCTCACCGAGTCGGACTAGCCCCTTCCCCCTCCCCTTCCCCCACCGTTTCACGCTGGTTCAAGAACCTCAGAGGTCGTCAAACAAGCGTGAAACCGTGGAGGCCGTCGCCCCCGCCTCTATCGTTTTGGTGCTCGATGCGCCAGAACGCTGAAGGCGAGGAAGAGGCACCGTGTACAAAGCCACCGTCCGAGCGATGATCCGGCGCAGTGTGCGTCGCCTGAACGAGGGCGACTACGGCCCCGCCCTGGCCGTCTTCGCCACCGACGCCACCCTCACCTTCCCGGGCGACAACTCGTGGGCCCGCCAGTTCCGCCCGCCCCAGACCGACCGGGAGCAGCATCCGACCCATCGGGGACGCGACGAGATCGAGGCGTTCCTGAAGCGCTACGTCGAGCAGGGGATCCAGATGGAGGTGGAGGACATCCTCGTCAACGGGCCGCCGTGGAACATGCGGGCGGCGGTACGCGTCCACGACTGGGTCAGCAAGAACGGCGTCGACGTGTACAACAACCGGGCCGTCCTGTTCGTCACCATGCGCTGGGGCCGCATCACCACCCAGGAGGACTACGAGGACACGGAGCGAACGGCGGCGTTCGACCGCTACTCGGCGAGCACCACGGCCTCGGCCACGAGCGCCGTGTGAGTCATCGAGACGTGCCAGACCCGCACACCCCTGGCTGCGGCCAGCTCGGCGGCGGCACCTCGCAGCACGAGCCGCGGCTGACCTGACTCCTCGCGCACCACCTCGACCTCGTGGAATTTGAACGACCCGAGGCCGACGCCCATCGCCTTCATGGTGGCCTCCTTGGCGGCGAAGCGAGCGCTCAACCGCCCGGCGGAACCGGCCGCCGCCACCCGCTCGGCGTCCGTGAAGAGGCGCTCGGCCAAGCCCCGCCGCCGGGCCAGGAGGCGACCGAAGCGAGCGACGTCGACGGTGTCGATGCCGACGCCGATCACGTGCGCCAGCGGTCGGCCAGGTCGGCGATGGGCTCGGTGAGCAGATCGACGGCGTCGATCGACTCCAACAGATCGTCGCGGAACGTCGGCTCGGTCTCGGTGACGAAGTCGGCGAGGGCGTCGTAGCGGCCGCGGTAGCCCTGGAGCACGCCCTTCATCGTCGCCGTCGGGAGGCGGGGCGGGATCAGCACGTGCAGCAGCGTGATGCCCGTCACCTGTGCGCCCTTGATCTCGGGCACGAGCACCACCGTGCGGCCGTCGGCCCGTCCCCTCGCCACGAGAACGTCGCGGTCCATGGCGACGCGGCGCTTGGTGCCCCGTAGCTCGTGGTTGCGTTCGACACGCGACGGCACCTCACGACCGAGGCCGTCACGGTCGACGATCTCGATGCTGGCCCGGCGGCGGGGATCGCCGTCGATCCGGTACCGGGTGTAGCCGACGACGGCTTCGATGGCCGGCGCCAGCGCCGCCAGCTGCTTGAGGGCTCGGTATTCGAGACGGTCACGGCCGGCGCCCGCCGCCACCACCGCCTGGACGAGCGGTGTGGCCAGCAGGCCCTCGTCGCTGCGCGAGATGCCGACCGTCACCGTCTTGGCCTGGTGCTTGATCGCGTCGATCGGCCGGCTGAGCTCCTCGATGGCCCGCGTGAGCGCCGCCGTGAGGTCGTCGATGACGACCTCGGGCGTGCCGACCTTCCCGTGCTCGAGCTGGTAGGCATCGAGCGGCACCGGTCCGGCGGCATAGCGCAACAGCGAGCTGAGGCGCACCGCTGTGCTGGCCTCGAGGCTGCCGTCGTACATGCCACTGCGCAGCGTGTCGGCGAAGCGGTGGGCGATGGGACCGATGGCGTCACGCACGCGGGCCAGCACGACCTCGCCGGTGACGTCGCCGTTCACAGCGCCTTCGATCGCCTCCCGCGCCTCCCGCAGCGGCCGGGCGAGGGCGTCGATGGCCAAGGCGGCCTCGTAGCCGAACAGATGCCCGACGACGGCCGACAGCACGAAGGCCAGGCGGGGCTCGACCGCCGGCACGGTGATGACTTCGAGGGCGGCCCCGAAGCGCTCCTCCCCTTCGCTGGCGATCACGATCGGCGCCGCCTTGTGGGCCCGGTAGATCGCCACCTCCTTGGCCACATCGTCGGCCGTCGACCCGACAAGCCCCGCCGCGCACACCAGGATGAGCGGCTCCGACGAGAGGTCGATGTGCTTCTTGTCCTCGGTGACGTCGCAGGCGATCGACTTGTAGCAGAGCTCCGACAGCTTGATTCGGACCTCCTCGGCGGCCACCCGGTTCGGTCCGTTGCCGACGACGGCCCAGTGCCGGCGGGGCGGGGCGAAACGGCGGGCGGCGTCGGCGATCACGGGCCGGCGCTCGAGAACGGCCCGCATGGCGTCGGGAAGCTGCCGTAAGGCGCGGAGCAACCGGTCCCGCGCCCGAGCATCACCGGTGCCGACCGCGTCGGCGATGGCGCACGACAGGAGCACGCCGGCGGCGACCTGCGCGTAGAACGCTTTCGTTGACGCCACGCTCATCTCCACGTCGCGACCGTCTGACGTGTACAGC
>JBKOXV010000080.1:0-8355 GCA_046725105.1 bacterium
GCCGTCGCCGGCGCGAGCGTGGCTCGGCGGACACGTCATCACCCGCCGCGGCCGGCGCACCGGGGAGTGGGCCAGGGCCGAGGTCATGCGCAACGATTGGCGCCACGTGCTCGAGGCCGGCGCCGCCATCGGCACGTTCTCGGCCCGCTCGTGGGTCGGCGCCATCGACGTCCCGACGGCCGTCGTCGTCACCACCGGCGATCGGGTCGTCCAGCTGTCGCACCAGGAGCGGCTGCTGGGTTCCATTCCGGGCGCCGTCGGCTTCCGCGTCGAGGGCGACCACGACGTGTGCGTCGCCCACCCGCAGCGGTTCCTGCCGGCGCTCATCACGGCGTGCCACACCGTCACCCGGCCATCTGGTGCGCGAGAAGTGTCGTAATCACCCAAAACTCGCGTCAGATCGTTCGGGACGGCGGCGCCCTAGTGTTTCTCATGGTGAGACAGCGATGATGAGCCCTCCGACGACGCTCGCCGAGAAGGTCTGGGACCGCCACGTGGTGCACGCCGGTGCCGGCCAGCCCGACCTGCTGTACGTCGACCTCCACCTCGTCCACGAGGTCACCAGCCCGCAGGCCTTCGACGGGCTGCGGCTGGCTGGCCGCACGGTGCGCCGGCCCGACCTCACGGTGGCCACCGAGGACCACAACGTCCCCACCACCGACATCCACCTGCCCATCAAGGACCCGGTCAGCGCCCGGCAGGTCGAGGTGATGCGCGCCAACGCCGCCGAGTTCGGCCTCCGGCTCTATCCGATGGGCGACGCCGGCCAGGGGATCGTGCACGTCATCGGGCCCGAGCAGGGCCTCACCCAGCCCGGCATGACCATCGTGTGCGGCGACTCGCACACCGCCACCCACGGGGCCTTCGGCGCGCTGGCGTTCGGCATCGGCACCAGCGAGGTCGAGCACGTCCTCGCCACGCAGACCCTTCCGCAAGCCCGCCCCAAGTGGATGGCCGTCACCGTCGACGGCGCCCTGCCGGCGGGGGTCACCGCCAAGGACGTCATCCTCGCCATCATCGGCCGCATCGGAACCGGTGGCGGCATCGGCCACGTGATCGAGTACCGCGGCCCGGCCATCCACGCCCTCTCGATGGAGGGCCGGATGACGGTGTGCAACATGAGCATCGAGGCCGGCGCCCGGGCCGGCATGGTGGCGCCCGACGACACGACCTTCGCCTACGTCGAGGGGAGGCGTCACGCCCCGACGGGCGGGCAGTGGGAGCAGGCCCTCGACGACTGGCGGACGCTGCACACCGACGACGGCGCCCGGTTCGACACCGAGGTCGTGATCGACGCCTCCACCCTCCGGCCCCACGTGTCGTGGGGTACCAACCCCGGGCAGGTCGTCGCCATCGACGGCGTCATCCCCGATCCCGACAGCTTCCCCGACGCCGCCGGCCGGGAGGCGGCAGCCCGCGCTCTGGCCTACATGGACCTGACCGCCGGCACGCCGATGCGCGAGGTGGCCGTCGACACCGTCTTCATCGGCTCGTGCACGAACAGCCGCATCGAGGACCTCCGGGCCGCGGCCGCCGTGGTCGACGGCCGTCACGTCGGCGTGGGCCGCGCCCTCGTCGTGCCCGGCTCCCACGCCGTGAAGACCCAGGCCGAGGCGGAGGGCCTCCACCACGTGTTCACCGCGGCCGGGTTCGAGTGGCGGGAGCCCGGCTGCTCCATGTGTCTCGCCATGAACCCCGACACCCTCTCCCCCGGCGAGCGCTGCGCCAGCACGTCCAACCGCAACTTCGAGGGCCGCCAGGGCCGCGGCGGCCGCACCCACCTCGTGTCACCCGCCGTCGCCGCCGCCACCGCCGTGGCCGGCCGGTTCGCCACTCCCGAGGAGTTGGGATGAAGGCGGTGCGCGTCCACACCGGCAAGGCCGTTCCGCTCACCCGCAGCGACGTCGACACCGACCAGATCATCCCGTCGGACTGGCTGAAGCGGGTCGAGCGCACCGGTTTCGGTCGCGGCCTGTTCTCGGAGTGGCGGGACGAGCCGAGCTTCGTGTTGAACGACGAGCGCTACGCCGGCGCCACGGTGCTCGTGGCGGGGCGGAACTTCGGGGTCGGCTCGTCGCGGGAGCACGCCGTGTGGGCCCTCATGGATTACGGCTTCGAGGTCGTGATCTCACCCCGCTTCGGCGACATCTTCCGCAACAACTCCACCAAGAACGGCCTCGTTCCGGTGGTGCTCGACCCCGACGTCGTCGAGCGCATCCACGTCGCCCTCGAGGAGGACCCCGACCTCGACATCGTCGTCGACGTCGAGCGCCTCGTCGTCGAGGTGCCCACCCTCGGGATCGTCGAGCCCTTCCCGCTCGACGAGTCCACCCAGCACCGCTTCCTGCACGGCCTCGACGACATCGGCATCACGCTCACCCACGAGGACGAGATCGACGCCTATGAGACCCGGCGGCCGGCGTGGCTGCCGTCGCTGTCGTGAACCTGTCTTTGCGGTTCGTGCCGCGGCGGCTCCTGATGTAACCTGTCCGTCGATGACCGTTCAGCACGGCCTGCTCCTTCTCACCTAGGCGGGTGCCACAGAGGCACTCGCCGAACCGCCTGCGCCCGAGCGGCTCAGGAGGTTCTTTCGTTTTCGGGCCGCCGACCACCAGGAGACATCGATGCCCCCGCCCAACGCCACCCCCCAGCCGATGCCCTTCGAGAAGTACACGCCGTTCCTCCCGCTGCCCGGTGCCATCCCCGATCGCCAATGGCCCAGTCGGCGCATCGAACGGGCGCCCACCTGGTGCTCCGTCGACCTCCGGGACGGCAACCAGGCGCTCATCGACCCGATGGATCCGGTCCGCAAGCGGCGCATGTTCGAGGCCGTCGTGGCCATGGGTTTCAAAGAGGTCGAGGTCGGCTTCCCGTCGGCCAGCCAGCCTGACTTCGACTTCATCCGCACGATCATCGAGCAGGACCTGATCCCCGACGACGTCACGATCCAGGTCCTCACCCAGTGCCGCCCCGAGCTCATCGAGCGCACCTACGAGTGCATCAAGGGGGCGCGCCGCGCCATCGTCCACTTCTACAACTCGACGTCGGTGCTGCAGCGCCGCGTCGTGTTCGGTCTCGACAAGGACGGCATCACCGACATCGCCACGTCGGCGGCCCGCCTGTGCCGCAAGCTCGAGGACACGGTGCCGGGTACCGACGTCTTCTACGAGTACAGCCCGGAGAGCTTTACCGGGACCGAGATCGAGTACGCCGTCGAGATCTGCGACGCAGTCACCGACGTCATCGAGCCCACCGCCGACCGCAAGCTCATCCTGAACCTGCCGGCCACGGTGGAGATGTACACGCCCAACATCTACGCCGACGTCATCGAGTACTTCCATCGCCACGTGGCCCACCGCGACCGCATCGTTCTCTCGCTGCACCCGCACAACGACCGAGGCTGCGCCGTGGCCGCCGCCGAGCTGGGCGTGATGGCGGGCGCCGATCGTGTCGAAGGCACCCTGTTCGGCAACGGCGAACGCACCGGGAACGTCGATGTCGTGACGCTGGCCATGAACTTGTTCAGCCAAGGCGTCGACCCCAAGCTCGACCTCACCGACATCGACGCCCTACGGCGCGTGGCCGAGTACTGCAACCGCCTGCCGGTCCATCCCCGCCATCCCTACGTGGGCGACCTCGTCTACACGTCCTTCTCGGGATCGCACCAGGACGCCATCAAGAAGGGCATGGAAGCCCTGCCCCGTGCCTACAGCACGTGGGAAGTGCCGTACCTGCCGATCGACCCGAAGCACGTCGGGCGCAGCTACGAGGCCGTGATCCGCGTCAACAGCCAGTCGGGCAAGGGCGGCGTCGCCTACATCATGAAGGCCGAGCACGGCTTCGACCTGCCCCGGCGGCTCCAGATCGAGTTCTCGAAGACCATCCAGGCCATCACCGAGGACTCGGGCACCGAGATCAGCCCGACGGCGATGTGGGCCGCCTTCCAGTCGGAGTACCTGCCGGTCGACCCGCCCGTCCACGTGGTCGCCCACGAGCTGTCGACCAGCGCCGGCGGTGATGTCACCCACATCACGGCCCAGCTGACTATCGGCGGCGACCACGTGACGGTGACCGGCTCGGGCACCGGGCCGATCGACGCCTTCGTCCACGCCCTTCGCGACAGCCTGGGAGCGACGCTCGACGTGGTCGACTACGCCGAGCACGCCATCGGAGCCGGCGCCGACGCCGCCGCCGTGGCCTACGTCGAGACGGTCGACGAGACGGGCACGTCACGATGGGGCGTCGGCACGGACCAGAACATCCTCACGGCGTCGCTGCGGGCGGTGCTCTGCGCGCACGGACGGCACCAGCAGGTGGGCTAGCGACCCCTCGCTCGTCCGCTGCCGCACGTCAGGCAGGAACAGTGAAGGGGCTAGCGTCGAGCGGGATGCGTCGCTGGCTGTTGCGCCTCCTCGTCCTCGCTGGTCTCGCCGGTGCCGTCTATGTCGTGCTGCGGCGCCGCAGCATCGGGCCCGAGCCGGCGGTTCGACCGGTGTGGCCGCCGTTCGACGAGGACGAGACGGCCCCGGCGACGCCGTCGGCCGCACGCGCCAGCGCCAACGCCGTGGCCGTCGAGGTGCGACCGCCGTCGGCCCGGTGGACCGACCCCGTCGAGAAGGCCTGCCCCAACGGCTTCCCGGTGAAGGTGAAGCTGGCGTCGGGCATCTACCACCTGCCCGGGATGCTGGCCTACGACCGCACCATGCCCGACCGGTGCTACGTCAGCGCCGAGGAAGCCGAAGCCGACGGCTTCCGGGCCGCCAAGCGCTGACCAACCGCGCTCCCAGGGAAGTTGGATGGGAGGGTGCCCGAAAAGGCACCCAGGCGTCCAACTTCCGCTCATTCCTCCACGGTGATGGCTCCGGTCGGGCAGAGCTCGGCCGCCTCGCGCACCGAGGGCCACAGTTCCTCGCCCGGCTCCTCCTGGAGCACGTAGAGGTAGCCGTCGCTGCGGACCTCGAACACCTCGGGACAGACCTGCATGCACGATCCGGTGCTGGCGCACACGTCGTAATCGACGACCACTCGCATCCCCGGGACCCTATTCGCCGCGGAGCACGTGCACGGAGACGATGCCGGCGGCAGCCCGGAGGCGCTCGATGACGCCGGGCGGCGCCGGCTCGGAGGTGGCGAGCACCATGATGGCCGAGCCGGGCGAGGCGCTGCGGCCCACGTCCATGTCGGCGATGTTCACCCCGGCGTCGCCGAGCACGCTGCCCACCAGGCCGATCATGCCGGGACGGTCGTCGTTGCGGACGACCAGCATGTGCGCCGCCGGGGGCAGGTCGGTGGTGTGGTCGTCGACGTTCACGATGCGGGGCTCGCCGCGCCGGCCGGCCAGCGTTCCCGACAGCGCATGACCGCCGCCTCGCACGGTGACCAAGTTGACGAAGTCGACGGAGGTGGCGGTCGAGGTCTCACGGACCTCGACGCCGTGGTCCTTGGCCAGGCGCGGGGCGTTCACGAAGGTGACCGGCTCGTCGCTCACCGCCCCGAACAGCCCTTTCAGCACCGACAGGGTGAGGATGCGGGTGTCGTAGTCGGCGAGTTGACCCTCGTAGGCGATCTCGACCGTGCCCGGCACGCCCTCGGCGAGGGAGGCGAAGAGCCGCCCGAGCCGCTCGGCGAGCGGAAGGTAGGGCCGGACCGTCTCGGACGCCTCGGCGGCGCTCACGTTGACGGCGAAGGGCACGAACTCGCCCTGCAGGGCCAGCTGCACCATCTCGGCGATCGTCTCGCCCGCCTTGTCCTGGGCCTCACGCGTGCTGGCGCCGAGGTGGGGCGTCACCACCACGTTGGGCAGGCCGAACAGCGGTGAGTCGGTGGTGGGTTCGGTGCTGAACACATCGAGGGCGGCGCCGGCCACCCGGCCCTCTCGCAGCGCCTCGGCGAGGGCCTCCTCGTCGACGATGCCGCCCCGGGCGACGTTGATGATGCGCAGCTCCGGCTTGGCGTGGGCGAGCAGCTCCTTGCCGATGAGCCCCACGGTCTCAGGTGTCTTGGGCAGGTGCACGGTGAGGAAGTCGGCCTCGGCGACCAGACGGTCGACGGGGAGGAGTTCGACCGACATCTGCCGGGCCCGCTCCGGCGACACGTACGGGTCATAGGCGACGAGCCGCATGCCGAAGGCGAGGGCCCGCTGGGCCACGAGCTTGCCGATGCGCCCGAGCCCGACGATGCCGAGCGTCTTGTTGGCCAGCTCGACGCCCTCCCAGCGGGACCGCTCCCATCGCCCTGCCGTGAGAGCGGCGTGGGCCTGCGGCACGTTGCGGGCCTGGGCGAGGAGGAGCGCCATCGTGTGCTCGGCGGCCGAGATCACGTTGGACTGCGGGGCATTGACCACCATGACGCCCCGGCTGGTAGCGGCGTCGACGTCGACGTTGTCGAGCCCGATGCCGGCCCGGCCCACCACCACCAGGTCGGACCCGGCCGCCAGCACGTCGGCCGTGACGTTCGTGGCCGACCGGATGATGAGGGCGTGGGCTCCCTTGACCGCGTCCAGCAGGTCGGCGGCGGAGAGGTCGAGCCGGACGTCCACGTCGCAGCCGGCGGCCCGGAGGCCGGCCAGGCCGCGCTCGGCGATCTCTTCGGTGACGAGGACTCGGGGCACGAGGGGCAATTCAACCTCAGCGCGTTCTGACGCGCGAATCGGGTCGCATACACCCAAAACTCGCGTCAGTTCGGTCTAGGGCTGGGGCGGTGGCGGCGCCGTCGTGGGGTCGGGGAGCGTGGTGGTGGGGCCGGGCGGGGTCTCGAGGGCGGCGTCGACGCCGCGCAGCGCGCCCCAGACGCCCCCCGGGGTGGTGCGGTAGTCGTACAGCGAGCCGCCGACGGCGTCGGTGTCGGTGAGCGCCCGCACGAAGTCACGGGCTTCGGCCTCGGTGATGACGTCGGCGATGCCGCCGATCGGGTGCACCTCGAGGTCGGGATCGCCCACGAGGTCCCGCATCCGCCGCACGCTCTCCGTCACGTACGTGTAGCCGCTGTGGTACGGGTCCTGGCGGAAGTTCCAGTAGGCCATCGGCAGCCACACGTCGTAGTACGGCTTCAGGTCGGCCCACGGGAACGTCGGCCAGTACAGCGGGTTCACCACCTCGGTCTGGACGGCCGGCATCACGATGGCGCCGACGGCCACATCCGGGCCGACCGCCTCCCGCAGGCGCTTGGAGAGGTCGACGAGGCGAGCACTGCGGTCGGCCGGGTCGGCGACGGCCTGGTTGTCCTCGATGTCGACCGCCACCCCGTCGAAGCGCTGGCCGCCGGCGTCGAACTGCACGATCTGCTTCAGCCGGTCGAGATCCAGGTTCACGTCGGCGAAGTTCGGGTAGTACCAGCCGACCACCTTCATGTCGTGAGCGTGGGCCTTCTCCAGGAACGGCCGGAGCAGATCGGGCGCCACGATCCCTTCGGGCGTACGAGCGTCGTTGCGAGCCGCCTGCAGGAAGATCGTCCTCACGCCGAGTGCCGCCATGACGTCGACGTCGGCGGCCGTGATCGTGGGCGCCGCGCCACCCTGCTGGTAGGCGGGCACGAAGTCGAACACGTCCACCCAGGTTCCGAGACCCTCGTAGGCGCCGACGGTGAAGTCGCCGCCCCCGGGAAGCGCCAATGGGGGGGCGGCCGCCTTCTCCACGTCGCGGGAAGCGTCCTCGCGGAGCACCGCCACCACCGCCGCCACCAGGATGAGCAGCACCAACCCGCCGGCGAGGATGCCGATCCTCGCCTGGGCGCTCGCCGGCAGGTTCAAGAGAGCAGCATCGCCAGTCGGGTGAGGCCTTCGCCCAGCTCGTCGTCGCCGAGGGCGAAGGAGAACCGCCCGTACCCGGGGGCGCCAAAGGCCTCGCCCGGCACGAAGGCCACCTTGGCCTCCGACAGCACGACGTCGGCCAAGGTGAGCGTGCTGTCGATGGAGCGTCCGGCGATGGTGCGGCCCAGCACGCCCTCGAAGGACGGGAAGCAGTAGAACGCCCCCTGCGGCTCGAGGCACGACACGCCCGGGATGCCCGACAGCAGCCGGTGCGCCGTCTTGCCCCGCCGGTCGAAGGCGGCCCGCATCTCGGCGACGGCGTCGAGGTCGCCGCTCACGGCGGCGAGGGCCGCCGCCTGGGCCACGTTCGACACGTTCGAGGAGAGGTGCGACTGGAGGTTGGTGGCCGCCGTGATGACATCGGTGGGGCCGATCATCCAGCCCACCCGCCAGCCCGTCATGGCGTACGTCTTGGCCACGCCGTTCAAGACCACGCAGGTATCGGCCAAGTCGGGCACGGCGGTGGCGATCGACGTGAACTCGTGGCCGTCGAACGTGAGGTGCTCGTAGATCTCGTCAGTGACGACCCACACCCCGCGGTCCGCCGC
>JBKOXV010000186.1:0-6123 GCA_046725105.1 bacterium
GATGTAGAGAGCGTTCTCGGGGCATTGGAAGCAGTTCGGGGAGAAGTCGGTGGTGGCGGCCCGAGCAACACAGATCGCCGTGGCGACGGCGTATCCCGCCACCACCGTGGCTCGCTCCGCCCGCGTGGCGGTTCGGCCCGATGGATAGGTGACGACGATGTGCACGAGGAGTCCGGCGCTCAACCCACTCAGCAGGTTGCCGAGCGTGAACAGCCACCCGTTGTTGGCCCGCAGGAGAAAGTCCGCGAACATCAGCGCTCCGGCGATCATGAGCCGACGCCCGATGGGCGTGTCGGGACGGCGCTGCCACGTCACGACGCCACAAGCAACGGTGACGGTGGCGAGCACCAGGCTCGCCCAGTAATCGGCATTCCGCACCGGCCGGTCGGAGAGATCGTTCAGGAGCAGCGCCACGAGAACGCCGGCGAGCACGGCGGCGGCTCCCGCCGCCGCGATCAAGGAGTTGGGCCGCCGGAGGCGAGCCACGACGCCGGCATCCATGGTTCCATCCTGAACCACTGACAGCCAAAGGGCCACCGGGCGCGCCCGCAAACGGCGCTCGCCCGGATCAGGGCAAGCCCTGATGACCGTGCCGGGCCAGCTCGCCATGCTGCCGGGCATGGCCCTCGCACACCGTCGGTTCCCGCGCCACCCGCCCGCCGTAGGCGTCGTCCGTGCCGTAGTCGTGGCGTTGGCCGTCGCCGCCGCCGGGCTGCTTCTCATGGTCGCGGCGGCGACGCCCGTTCGTTGAGCGTGGTGCGTCGAGGACCGCTACGACGGGCGCTGTCGCTGTCGACGACGGGCCTCTCGCTGTTTGATGTAGTCGTCGGCGAGCGGCGACGGCGCACATGCGAGCCAACCATCGATGATCGCGTCCCGAAGGGCGCGCTTGCTCACCTGCTTCAGTTGGATCAGGACGGCGGCGTAGCCGTCGAAGTGCGGAATCGTGAAGAACGCCTTCGGCTCCGAGGCGAGCACGGCCTCCTTCTCACCGAGATCCTCGACGCGCACCGCCAGGATCGGCCCCTCGGGAGGGCTGGCGTCGCCGAACCGACGGATGTCCGCCTTGCTGAAGGGCCGCTCCCATGCGAACGCCTTGCCGGCGACGACCCAAGTGCGGTTTCCGTATCGCTCGCCTTCGGTGACTTCTGGCAGTTCCAGAGCCAGGCGTGCCGCTTCTTCGATGCTCACCACGCTCGAGGACGGTAGCGCCGCCCGTCGGTTGAGCGTCCGTGTCGTGGCAGGCTCTCGGGGTGCGTCCCAGCCTCTACGAGTTCGCCGGCGGCGAGCGCGCCTTCCTCGCCCTGGCCGCCGCCCACCACGCCCGATGCCTCGCTGACCCCGAGCTGAATCACCCGTTCTCCCACCCCGATCAGCATCCGCAACACGTCGAACGGCTGGCGGCCTACTGGGCCGAGGTCATGGGCGGCCCACCCGGCTATTCGAGCGCCTGCGGCGACAACTCGTTCGTGCTGCGCCTGCATGCCGGCAATGGCGACATGACCGATCTGGGGCGGCGTTTCGTGGCCTGCTTCGTGGCGGCCGCCGACGACGCCGGCCTGCCCGACGAACCCACGTTCCGCGCCACCCTGCGCGCGTACATGGAGTGGGCCGTCGACGAAGTCCTGGCCGTCGGACCGCCAGATGCGACGGTTCCGGACGATCTGCGCCTGCCGCACTGGGGCTGGGAGGGTCTGGTCGAGAAGAACGAGGCCGGCTGAGCTAGCCGCCGCCTTCAGCCACCGCTCGGATCCGGCCGGTCGTGCGGGTACACGACGTCGACTTCCTTGATGGCTTCATCGGTGGGGCGCAGATCGAGCCGATTCCCGCGACCACGCCGCTGTCATCGACGCGATCGGACGGGAACAGAGCGCGGACGTGCCGACCGAGCGGGTGGTTGTCGACGGCGGTGTAGATCAGGACGTCGGCGTCGAACGCGTCCATCCAGGCTCGCCGTCGCTCGCCAACGGCGCGAGCGGCGCGGACTTCAGCCACGAGGTCATCGGCTCGGTCTTCGGTCAATGCCCGTCGGGGCCGGACACGGCTCGCCCGGCCCGGGGCCAGCAGCTCGCCGAGCCGCTGGGCCGCCACGGGAACCTCCTCAGCGCGGCGTGCTCTGAGCGCATTCGGGCGAACGACGACGGCGACGGGCTGGCCGCGGCGCGTGATGGTGACCTCTTCGCCGGCGCCTACGCGGTCGAGGATCTCAGCCGGGCGGCGCGAGCCTCGCTCACCGCCATCGTGGTGGACACCGACCCGGTTCTACATCGATGTACGTTGCTGTACAGGACCGGGGCCCGCCGCCTGCGTCAGTTCGTCCACCAGCCGGCGAGGTCGACGACCTCGTGGGCTCGCGCCTGGGCCGTCACGCACGCCGGCTGGGTGACGACGGCGGCGTTGGCGGTGCCCGGCGACCAGCTCGTGTAGTTGAGGTTGGATGCCAGCGGGCGATCGCCGCCGCACGGGAAGAGGGTCGTGAAGCCGGCGCCGTCGGGCGTCACGCTCGTGACGGTGAGGGCCAGCGCGGCGGCGCCGGGAACGACGGGCAGGTCGAGCAGCTGGAACGGCCCCGGTCGACCCGACCATCCGCCGGTGCCGGCGCGGGTGTCGAGCAGGCGCACGGGCGAGGCCGCCTGGTAGCGGAGGCCGCCCTGGCCGTACCGGCCGAGGAGGTCGACGACGACGTCCGTGCGTGACGAGGCGAAGACGCAGATGCTGCCGTTGGAGGCGGCCGTTACCACGGCGAGGTTGGCGATGGTGTCGCCAGGCGCATAGTTGACGTTCGACGCCAGCGGTGGCGAGTCGCCGCACGGGAAGGCTGTGAGGTACCCGGCGGCGCCGGCGTTGGTGGCGGTGAGATTCACGACGGCGGCGGTGGCCGAGGCGGGGAGGGCCACGACGACAACCTGCCCGGCCGCCAGCGGCGCCGCCGTTCGGGTATCGAGCAGGCGGGTCGGTGTCACCGGTGCCAAGCGGGCGCCGTCGGGCGCGGGGGTGTAGGCACCGGACACGTCGACGATCACGTCGGTGTCGGCCAACGCCCGCAGGCACAGGCGGCCCCGGTCATCGAGTGTGACCGTTGCCGCCGCCGCCCGCGGCTGGCCGGCGCGGTAGTTGAGGCTCGACGTGGTGGGCGGCGGACCGCACGGGTAGGCAGTGAGGTACCCGTCGGCCGCCGGTGCGTCCGCCGTCAGGTTCACGGTGGCGGCGGTTGCACCGGCGGGTACGAGCCCGGTGAGGTCGACGGCGAGCTCCTGGTTCGGCCCGAGGCGGCGGCCGGTTCGACGGGTGTCGACGACACGGGTCGGGGTGATCGGGACGAGCGTCGCCGGTGGGCCGAGGGCCGTGACGGCCGGCGGCGTCGAGGCGACGCGCGCGGCGGCGCGCCAGGCCAGCGTCGCCTCGGTGAGTGCCTGGCTCCGGGCCCGGTAGCCGGTCGGTGACAGGTGCACCCCGTCGCCACCCCACCAGGACGGGTGCTGGTCCGCCTGGGCCTGCCACTCCACGACGTGCAGGTGCGGACGCCGGGCGGCCACGTTGCGCAGCGCCTGGTTCCAGTTCGCCTCCCACACGTCGTTGTGGTGCTGGATGGTGGCCATCACGACCTGGCGCTCGGGTCCGATCTCGTCGAGCATGAGATCGACTTCGGCCTCCGACGCGGCGACGGAATAGCCCACGAAGCCGACGTCGTCGGCGCCCACGCCGATGATCCACACCGCCGGATCGAAGCCCTGGGCTCGCCACATCCGCATCACCGTCGAGGCGCCGAGCGGATTGTCGGCGGGCACTCGGGTGCCGGTACCGGCCCAGTAGTGGATGGGCCCCCAGCCGGCGGCGGCCAGATCACCGGCGATCCACGGGTCGACGCCCATCAAGACCGAGTCACCGATCAGACCGATGGCGCCGGCGGGGCGGGCCGTGTTGTCGAGAGTCTCCGCGACACAGGCGCCGAAGCAGCGCACGACGGCCGACGTCGTGGGCACCACGGAGACGGTCGCTCCGGCGAACGCCGCGATGGCTGTCCCGATCGCGAGGAGGTGCCGCCGCAACACGACGGCGATGTCTAGCGCGCTCGGCCGCCGGCGCCGCCCGTCAGGGCGCGTAGGGAAGCTTCACGACGTAGCGGAGCTCTTCCTCCTCGACGCATTCGGGAAGGTAGGTGGCCCACTCCTCGAATTCGGCATCCTCTCGGGCCGCACCCAGGACGGATTGGATGCCGGACGCACCGGGCACCTCCCACAGGTCCCACGCCTCCCACAACCGGCCGATGACGGTCTGGTAGGCGCCGTGCAGTCGCCAGCCCCGCTTCTCCAGCACCGGCACGAGGTGCGACATGATCTCGGTGAAACGTTCGACCGCGCCGTACTTGAGTTGCAGTCGGACGAGCAGGTATCCGGTCTCCACGGTGACCCCCTCGAGGCGAAGCCGATCGTAGTGCTCATGATGTTTGCACGTCAGCGGCCTGGGGCGGAAATCAACGATGGACGAGCGCAACGCTCGCACGCCAACACGTCGCGGCCCGCCGGTAGTGTTCGTTGACATGCCGGAGCGCTCCTCCACCGCCGCGAAGAAGACGTGGGCGCTGACCGACCCGGGCCCCATGCTCGGAATCCGGATGAACGGAGGCGCCCTGCGCCCGCTGAAGACGTCCGAGAGCGTGGCCCGCGACATCGTGCACGACATCGTCGAGGCGGGGCTCCGGGAGGGCGAGCGGCTCCCCGGCGAGTCGGCGATGCTCGAGCAGTACGGCGTCAGCCGCGAGTCGCTGCGGGAAGGCTTGCGGCTGCTGGAGGTGCAGGGGCTCATCACCCTGCGCCGCGGTCCCGGCGGCGGCCCCATCGTCGGCACCGTCGACCCCGCCAACCTCGGCCGGGTGTCCAGCCTCTACTACCACCTGGCCGGGGCCACGTACGCCGAGTTGTTCGACGCCTGGGTGGTGGCGGAGACCACCATCGCCGAGCTGGCGGCCCACAACCCCGATCGTGACGGCGTCCGAGCCGCCATGGCGCCGTACATCGAGGAGCCGGACGATGACACCGAGGAGTCGGTCGAGAAGTTCGTGGCGAGCCACGGCGAGTTCCACGTCGTGCTCGGCTCGTTGACCCGCAACAAGGTGCTGCAGCTCTCGCTGATGGTGACGGGCCAGATCATCACCCACCACATCGTCGTCAACGCCGATCCCCGCGACGTGCGGGAGTCGATCGACCGCGACCACCGCCAGATCGCCCAGGCGGTCGCGGCCGGACATGTCCACAAGGCCAAGGACGTCATGACTAGCCACATCCGTTCGGTTGCCGACTTCTACAAGGCTCAGCTCGGTGCCGGCATCTACGACTACATCGAGTGGCGCTGAGGCTCGAGAGCTTGTCCAAGTTCGTCATGATGAATATGATGGGAACGTCGCCGGCAGGGGGTCCGCCATGAAGCTCACGATCGACGCCGTCAAGTGCAGTGGCCAGGGACGTTGCTACACGCTGGCGCCCGACCTCCTCACGTACGACGACGAGGGCTTCGTGACGGCCCGGGGCACCACCATCGACGTGCCGGCCGGACAGGAAGGGGCCGCTCGGGACGCCATGCTGGGGTGTCCCGAAGGCGCCATCGTGCTCGACGAAGGATGACCGCACGCCCGGACGCCGCCGACCGACCCGAGGTGGCGCCGGTCCGGCCCGACGAGGCGCTCGACTGGAACCGCCTGGAGGCCTACCTCCGAGCCCACCTCCCCGACCTCGGCGACGGGTTCGAGGTACTGCAGTTCCCCAACGGCTCGGCGAACCTCACCTACCTGGTGCGCGCCGGTGGCCGTGACATGGTGGTGCGCCGTCCGCCGTTCGGGCGGATCGCGCCCGGTGCGCACGACATGCGACGCGAGTTCCGGGCCCTCGACGGACTGTGGCGCCATTTCGACCGGGCGCCCCGCCCCTACCTGTTCTGCGCCGACCACGACGTGATCGGGTCCGACTTCCTCGTCGTCGAGTACCGCCACGGCGTCGTCGTGTGGGACCACATACCGGCGGCCATGGCCCATCATCCCGACGCCGGCCGGCGGCTGGGCCGCGCTGTCGTGGACGCCTTGGCCGATCTACACGGCCTGGCGCCCGCGGCCGTCGGCCTGGCCGACCT
>JBKOXV010000021.1:0-11731 GCA_046725105.1 bacterium
CCGGCGGTACCACGCACCTGATCTCCAGCTGATGTCGAGATCGGTCGTCTCCAGATCGATGACCTCCTCCCGATCTCCCGCCGTGGGCACCTCCAGGTAGAGCACCGAGCGCGTCGCCGCCGCCAGGTTCACGATGGCGTCGGCGCAGCGGCGAGCATCGAGGTATTGCAGGACGCCCTGGCAGATGACGAGGTCTGCGGGCCGCGCCGGTCGCCAGGTGGAGATGTCGGCGTACTCGTGCCCGTAGCGCTCGCACGCGTACTGGCTCGCGTCGATCGACTGATAGCGGACCTTGGGCCGGTTGCGGGCGAACCAGTCCCGCCACAGGCCGACGCCCGCCCCCACGTCGAGCACTCGGCGCACCGGCACGCCCCACCACCCGCAGAACCCGGTGACCCCGGTGGCGAGCCGGTCGATGGCGCGGGCGTCGTGGACGGGGCGGTCTCGGTAGAAGCGGCGGTAATAGGCGGCGTCGAAGACGGAGCGGGCGGCGGTCACCTCCGCATGATGCCGAAACGCTGCGCCACCTCGTCCAACGTCGAGTGCCACTGGTGGAGCGGCCCGAGGCGCAAGCCGGCTGTCTTGGCCATGTCGTCGGCCCGCCGCAGCGCCAGCGCCTCCCGCCACAATGGCCCGGCGGCGAAGTCGGCCCGATCGGCGACCTCGAGGGCGTCGCCCTGTACGACCAGCGTCTCGCGGCTCACCGGCGAGAGCCGCTTCCGGTACCCCGGATCGACGGTCACGAGGTAGCGCTTCGCCGTCACGTGGAGATCGACCAGGCCGGCGACACGCGGCCCCAGCACGACCGCCACGAATTCGCTGCCGCTGCGGGCGTGGCGCTCGGGCTGGTGCGGCGTGATGACGTGGCCCAGGTCGTGGGTGAGGCCGGCCACTTGCAGCTCGAGATCCTCCGGATAGGCCGTGGCGAGAAGGCCGGCGCACTGGAGCGAGTGCTCGAGGAGCGACACGTGATCGCCCGCAGGGTCGGGGCGATCGCCGGCGGCGGCGAGGACGGCGAGGACGTCGTCGACATCACGCGCCGCGACCACACCACCATCCACAGCGACAGTGGATCATCACGGCGCGAGCAACCACCTTCGCTGCGGTGAACTTCGAATGAACTCTGCTCAGGCGTCGAGTACCTCGTGCAGCTCGGCCGGCGTCGCCACTTCGAGTTGGTCGTAGCGGCAGCTCGACGGCTCTCGGTCGGGCCGCCAGCGGAGGAAGTGGGCGTTGTGGCGGAAGCGGCCCTTGGTGAGCTGGCTGAACTCGACCTCGCACACTCGCTCCGGCCGCAGCGGCTCCCACGACAGGTCCTTCTGGGCGTTCCACCGCGACGGCGCCCCCGGCATCCGGCCGGCGGCCATCTCGTGGGCCATGGCGTCGGCCCACTCCTTCCACGGGTGGTCGGCCAGGGCGTTGTCGCGCAACGGGGCCAGCTCGGCCACCATCTCCCGGCGCATCTTGGCGGTGAAGCTGCCCGCCACCCCGACGTGGTGCAGCACGCCCTTGTCGTCGTGGAGGCCGAGCAGCAGCGAGCCGATCCCCTGACCGTCCTTGTGCCAGCGGAACCCGGCCACCACGCAGTCGCAGGTGCGGTGGTGCTTCACCTTGATCATGGTCCGCTCGCCGGCCCGGTAGGGCTCGTCGAGACGCTTGGCCACGACGCCGTCGAGCCCGGCCCCCTCGAAGCGCTCGAACCACATGTGCGCCTCGACAGGATCGGTGGTGGCGGGCGAGAGGTGGATCGGCGACTGGGCCGTGACGGCGCCGGCCAGCATCTCTCGGCGCTCGGCCAGGGAAAGCGGCCGCAGGTCGCGGTCGCCGACTGCCAGGAGGTCGAAGGCCAAGAAGTGGGCCGGCGTCTCCTCGGCCAGGCGGTTCACTCGGGACACGGCGGGATGGATGCGCTGCTGGAGGGCGTCGAAGTCGAGACCCTCGTCGCCCGGGACCACGAGCTCACCGTCGACCACGCATCGCTCGGGCGTGACGGCGCGGAGGGGGCCGAGCAGCTCGGGGAAGTACCGGGTGAGCGGGCGCTCGTTGCGGCTGTCGAGCACGATCTCGTCGCCGTCGCGGAAGACGACGCACCGGAAGCCGTCCCACTTCGGCTCGTACAGCCAGCCGTCGCCGACCGGCATCTCCTCGGCGGCTTTCGCCAGCATCGGCGAAAGGGGCGGCATCACGGGAAGGCGCACCCCTCCAGACTGCCGCATCCGGGAACCGGCGCCACGGCTGGCGACGTCGAAGGCAGCATGAACCGCTCGATCATCCTGGCCACCACCGGCGGCGCCGTGGCGGCCGCCCTGATCGCCGTCGGCGTGCTGGCGGCCGTCGACAACGGCCCGAAGCCGGCCACGGCCCAGAACCCGCCGACATCGACAGCGCCCGCCACGGTGGCGCGCACGATCACCGTCGACGGCGTGGGTCTCGTCTCGGGCACGCCCGATACCGCCACGCTGAACCTCGGCGTGCAGGTGCAGGCCCCGAACGCCACCGAGGCGCTCGACCAGGCGAGCACCAAGGCCCAGACCTTGATCGACACCCTCACCGGCGCCGGCGTGGCCAAGGCCGACATCCAGACCGGCGGCGTCAGCGTGTACCCGAACTACACCGGGCCCGGCACCGTGAACGGCTACACGGCGTCCAACTCGGTGACCGCCGTCGTGCACGATGTGAGCGGGGCCGGCGCCGTCATCGACGCCGCCACTCGGGCGGTGGGCGACGGCATCACGCTGGGCGGCGTGTGGTTCTCGATCAACGACACGAGCACCCTCTACGCCCAGGCCCGTGAGATGGCCGTCGGCGAGGCGAAGACACGGGCCGAGCAGCTCGCCGCGGCGGCCAACGTGTCGGTGGGAGGCGTGGTGGCGATGAACGAGTCGGCCCAGTACCTACCGGTGGCCCGCGACAGCATGGCGGCCGGCGCCGCCGCCACGACGATGCCGGCGGCGGCGCCGATCGAACCGGGCCGCCAGAACCTGCAGCTGAACGTCCAGGTCGTCTTCGAACTCGTCGCTTGACCCGACGCACCCCGTTCTTGGCGGGTGAAAGGAGCGCCTAGCGTTCCCATGGTGACGGAAAACCCCATGCAGGCCAAGCTCGAGGAACTTCGCCAGCGCAAGGAGGAGGCGTACCACGCCGGCTCCGAGCGGGCCGTCGAGCGCCAGCACGCCAAGGGCAAGCTCCTGGCGCGCGAGCGGGTGGACTACCTCCTCGACCCGGACTCGTTCCAGGAGCTCGATCTGCTGGCCCGACACCGCGCCCAGGCCGCCGGCCTGGAGGAGCGGCCCTATACCGACGGAGTGATCACCGGATGGGGCACCATCGACGGGCGCAAGGTGTTCGTCTTCAGCCAGGACTTCACCGTGTTCGGCGGCGCGCTCGGTGAGGTGTTCGCCGAGAAGATCCACAAGCTCATGGACCTGGCCCTGAAGGTGGGCGCGCCGGTGATCGGCCTGAACGACGGCGCCGGCGCCCGCATCCAGGA
Source organism: bacterium (assembly GCA_046725105.1). Taxonomy (GTDB): domain Bacteria; phylum Actinomycetota; class Acidimicrobiia; order Acidimicrobiales; family Ilumatobacteraceae; genus DASXAI01. The sequence continues at coordinate 3,491 of JBKOXV010000021.1, forward strand.
GGGCGTCGTGTCGCTGGCGTCCTACGGCGGGATCTTCTACCGCAACGTCCTGTCGTCAGGCGTCGTGCCCCAGGTCAGCGTGATCCTCGGGCCGTGCGCCGGCGGCGCCGTCTACAGCCCGGCCATGACCGACTTCATCTTCATGGTCCGTGAGACATCGCACATGTTCATCACCGGACCCGACGTCGTGAAGACGGTGACGGGTGAAGAGGTCACGCTCGAGGAGCTGGGCGGCGCCATGAGCCACGCCACGAAGTCCGGCGTAGCCTCGTTCGTGGCGCCCGACGAGAAGTCGTGCCTCGAGGACGTCCGGTACCTGATGTCGTTTCTGCCGTCGAACAACCTCGAGGAGCCGCCCACCGTCGAGACCTCCGACGACCCCGAGCGACTTTGCGAGTCGCTCCGCGACATCCTTCCGGCGAGCTCGAACCAGCCCTACGATATGAAGAACGTCATCACGGCCGTCGCCGACGATGGTGAGTTCTTCGAGTACTTCCCGCACTGGGCCCGCTCCATCGTCTGCGGGTTCGCCCGTCTCAACGGGTCGACGGTGGGCGTGGTGGGCAACCAGCCGGTGGTGCTGGCCGGCGTGCTCGACATCGAGAGCTCCGAGAAGGCGGCTCGCTTCGTTCGGACGTGCGACGCCTTCAACATCCCGCTCGTCACCTTCGTCGACGTGCCCGGCTTCCTTCCCGGCGTCGACCAGGAGTACGGCGGCATCATCCGCCACGGCGCCAAGTTGCTGTACGCGTACTGCGAGGCCACCGTGCCGCGCATCCAGGTGATCACCCGCAAGGCGTACGGCGGCGCCTACGTGGTCATGGACTCCAAGTCGATCGGGTCCGACCTGTCGTATGCATGGCCCACGGCCGAGCTCGCCGTGATGGGGCCGCAGGGCGCCGTCGAGATCGTCTACCGGCGCGAGCTCCAACAAGCGGCCGACCCGGGGGCCCGCCGCAACGAGCTCGTCGCCGAGTACACCGAGAAGTACGCCAACCCCTACGCCGCCGCCGAGCGGGGCTACGTCGACGACGTGATCGACCCGGCCGAGACCCGCGCCAAGCTCATCGCCGGGTTCGCCATGCTCCGGTCGAAGCGCGAGGAGCTGCCCCGCCGCAAGCACGGGAACGTGCCGCTGTGAAGGTCGACATCCAGCCGCCGGCCACCGAGGAGGAAACGGCCGCCATCGTGGCCGCCATCGAGGCGCTCTGGCCCCGGCCCGTGGTCGTCCCCGAGCCGCCCCGCCGGCCGTCGGCGTGGCGGTTCAGCGGGCGCTGGTGGTCGAGGCCGGTGCCGGCCCGCCGCGACCGCCCCTGGTACTGACCCGGCACACCGGATTCTCGCGTCGCTGCGGGCGCGAAACGCGCCCCGATCTTCGTCAGAACCGAGGGGGGGTCAGCCCCCCACGACGTTGAGGGCCTGGCGGAGGGCGGCCGGGAGCGGGTGGTCGGCGGGGAGACGGCCATTGGTGGCGGCGACCAGCTCGTCGTCGGACAGGACGGCCTCCTCGCCCTCGGCTTGGACGACGGTGCCACCGCCAGCCGCGCTGACCTCGACATCGGGCTTCATCTCCGACAGCACGAATACGGCGAACCGGCGCCGCCAGTCCGTTCGGGCGTCGGCCTCGTCGGCACCGACCGGCACCCCGACGTCGTCGGCGTGGGTGGCCAGTTCGGACGCCAGGTGGAACGCCTGCCACCGGGCCGGATAGGGACCCACCATCGTCGGGATGTCGCCGCCGTCCCGCTTGCGTAGCTCCTGGCGGGTGCGCCCGCACGTCTCCCGCCACTCAGCGAGCAGCTCGTCGGTGGAGCGATCGGCCCGTTCGGTGACGCCGAGGGCGTTGAAGGCATCCATGTCGGTGATGCCGTTCTTGCCGAGCTCCTCGACGAACGTCGGCAGGGTGTCGTCGAGGCAGGCGTGGTTGTAGCCCTCGCTGGCGGCCAGGTGGGCCAGCATGTCCTTGGTGGTCCAGCCGCTGCACGCCGACGACCGGCTCCAGTCAGAGGGCCCCAGTCCCGAGAAGTAGGCGTCGAGCCGGGCCGCCTCGACGTCCATGAGGTCGTACGGATCGAGTCCCTCCAGCACGGCGTCGTCAGGCATGAGCGCACTGTAAACCGGTAGAACTCCAGGTGTGCCCGTGGAGCTCACCACCGTCGCCGACGACGAGATCGTCACCCACGATGGTCGTGCTGTACGTCGCTACACCGGCCTCGAGCCCGACAGCACCGTGCCCGTCGACGGCGTCGACGTGCGCACCCTCCCGCGGCCGCCCGGCGCCCTCCTGGCCCGCATCGCCACCGTGAACGACGTCCATTTCGGCGAGGTGGAGTGCGGGCGCATCGACGACTCTCACCTGGGCCCCATCCTGCGTAAGGACGACGGCGCCGAGCCGTACCCCGACGTCATGAACGCCGCCGCCGTCGCCGAGATCGCCGCCGCCCAGCCCGACGCCGTCGTCGCCAAGGGCGATCTCACGTCGACGGGCCAGCCGGAGGAGTTCGCCGCCTTCGAGGCCATGTACGGCCGTTTCGGCGCCGGACTCCACGTCGTCCGAGGGAACCACGACAGCTACGACGGACAGCGCACGTACTCGGGGGACCGCGTCGTCGACGGCCCCGGCTACCGGCTGGCGCTGCTCGACACGGCCCGCGCCGGCCAGCCCAACGGCGCTCTCGACCCGCCCCAACTGGAGTGGCTCGACACCGTGGCCGCCGAAGCCACGACGCCCGTGCTCGTGATGGGCCATCACCAGCCTTGGCTGGGCGGCCGGCGCACTGATGACTACTTCGGCATCCGGCCGGGGCCCTCGGAAGCGCTCGTCGCCGTGGTGGCCCGCCGGCGCAGCATCGTCGGCTACTTCGCCGGGCACACCCATCGCAACCGGGTCCGCCGCCACCCCGACACGGGTGCCGTGCCCTACGTCGAGGTGGGCTGCGTGAAGGACTTCCCGGGCTCCTGGGCCGAGTACCGCGTCTACGAGGGCGGGATCCTCCAAGTGCACCGCCGTATCTCGTCACCCGAGGCGCTGGCGTGGAGCGAACGGTGCCGCGTCCTGTACCGCGACTTCGGCGTCAACTATGTGCGCTATGCCCTGGGGACGCTCGCCGACCGGTGCTTCGCGATCCCCTCGCGCTGAGGTATACAACAGAGTTCCTTGACACCGGAGGAGCAGCGGGCCGCGATGGTGAGGGACCAGCTGATCGCCCGCGGCGTCGTCGACACCGCCGTGCTGGCCGCCTTTCGCACCGTTCCTCGCGAGCGCTTCGTGCCCGAGCGGCAAGAGCCGCACGCCTACGAGGACCATCCCCTTCCGATCGGCGGGGGCCAGACGATCTCGCAGCCGTATGTCGTGGCCTTCATGGCCGAGGCGCTCGAGTTGGGACCCCGCGACCACGTTCTCGAGGTGGGTGCGGGCTCGGGGTACGCCGCCGCCATCTTCTCGCGGCTGGCCGCCGACGTCATCGGCATCGAGCGCCGGCCCGAGCTGGCCACCACGGCGTCGGAGGTCCTCTGCGCCCTCGGCTATGACAACGTTCGCATCGTGGCCGGGGACGGGTCGGTCGGGATGCCCGAGGAGGCCCCGTTCGACGCCATCTGCGTGTCGGCGGGCGCGCCCGAGGTCCCGCCGGCCCTGGTCGAGCAGCTGGCCGCCGGAGGACGGCTCGTCCTCCCCGTCGGCGACGCTGACGGCCAGCGGCTGACCCGGATGCGGCGGCTCCCCGGTGGCCAGCTTCGCCGCGACGACCTCGGCTCGGTCCGGTTCGTGCCACTGGTCGGCGAGCAAGGCTGGCGACGGCCCCGCCGGGGCGGGCACGATCGGGAGCCATGACCCATGAGGCCCCCGGGCCGCTGGCCGACCTGCGCGTCATCGATCTCGCCACCGTGCTGGCCGGGCCGTCGTGCGCCCGCTACCTGGCCGACTTCGGCGCCGACGTCATCAAGGTCGAACGCCCTGGAACGGGCGACGGCGTCCGGGCCATGGGATGGCGCGACCCCCGCGACGACGTCACGCTGTGGTGGAAGCTCGCCGCCCGCAACAAGCGATGCATCGCTCTCGATCTGAAGGACCCGGACGACGCCGAGGTGTTCCTGCGGCTGTGCGAAGGCGCCGACGCCGTCATCGAGAACTTCCGGCCCGGCACCCTCGAGCACCTCGGGCTCGGCCCCGACACGCTGCTGGCCCGCAACCCGTCGCTGGTGATCACGCGGGTCACCGGCTTCGGCCAGGACGGTCCGTACGCATCCCGCCCCGGCTTCGCCACCATCGCCGAGGCCATGAGCGGATTCGCCGCCATCAACGGCGAACCGGACGGCGGCCCGCTGCTGCCGCCGATCGCCCTCACTGACGAGGTGACCGGGTTGGCGGCCGCCTTCGCCACGATGGTGGCCCTGCACGCCGGCGTCGGGCAGGTGGTCGACGTGAACCTGCTCGAATCGCTCTTCCAGCTGATGGGCCCACTCATCAGCGCCTACTTGTTGTGCGGCTATCTGCAACCGCGGGCCGGCTCGGCCATCCCGTACTCGGTGCCGCGCGGGACCTACCGGTGCCGCGACGGGACGTGGGTTGCGATCTCGTCGTCGGCGGAGAGCGTCGCGGCCCGGGTGATGGCGTTGCTCGGCGTCGATCACGACCGCCGCTTCGACACCTTCGCCGGGCGGGTAGAGCACCGGGAGGAGCTCGATGCCGTGGTGGCGGAGTGGATCGGCGCCCGCTCCCTCGACGAGGTGATGGCGGCCTTCAGCGCCGCCGAGGCGGCCATCGCCCCGGTGATGACGATGGAAGACATCGCCGCCGACCCGCATTTCCGTGAACGGGGCATCGTGGTCGACGTCGACGGGACACCGATGCAGGGTCTCATCGCCCGCCTGTCGCAGACGCCGGGACGGCTCAGATGGACGGGGCGCGCCCTCGACGCCGACGGCGCCGACATCCGGGCCGAGTTGGAGCCTTAGTTGCTGGTCGTGGGGTCGTCGCCGATCTTGTCGACGGCGTCCTGGGCGGCGTCCTGCGCCTTGTCGACATGCTCGGCGTACTTGGCACCGGTCTTGTCATCGACGACATCGCCCGTCTTGTCGATACCGCCCTTGACCGTGTCCTTGCTGCCGCCGAACCAGCCCTTGACCGTGTCCATGAGACCCATGACGGCACAGTAGCCCTGCTCGTGTGACATGTGGCGCGTCGCTGGATTACGGAAGCTCGACGTTGGGAAACTTGGTGGCAAGGGCCAGAGCCCGCCGAGGAAGGAGCCCGCGCCATGTCCACCACCTACACGCTCCCCGACCTGCCCTATGACTATGGCGCCCTCGAGCCGCACTACTCCGCCAAAGTGCTCGAGCTGCACCACGACAAGCACCACGCCGCCTACGTCAAAGGTCTCAACGACACGATGGACCAGCTTGCCGAGGCACGCGAGAAGGGCGACTACAGCTCCATCGTGGGCCTGGAGAAGAGCCACGCCTTCAACCTGTCGGGCCACGTGCTCCATTCGATCTTCTGGACCAACCTCGCCGCCGACGGAGGCGACAAGCCCCAGGGCGAGCTGGCGGCGGCGATCGACGAACACTTCGGCAACTTCGACGCCTTCAAGGCCCAGCTCACCAGCGCCACCACCACGGTGCAGGGCTCGGGTTGGGGCGTGCTGGCGTGGGAGCCCCTGGGCAAGCGGCTCTACGTCGAGCAGGTCTACGACCACCAGGGCAACGTCGGACAGTCCGGCGTCAACCTGCTCGTGTTCGACGCGTGGGAGCACGCGTACTACCTGCAGTACCTCAACGTGCGCGCCGACTTCGTGAAGGCGCTGTGGAACATCGTCAACTGGAACGACGTGGCCGACCGCTACGCCGCCGCCCGCACGGTCTCGGTCTGACGAGTCGTCGTCGCCGTCACAAGTCTTCGTCGCCGTCCGCCGCTGCGCGTCGGCCGGCCCGTCGCGGTCTCGTCAGGTGGCGAGGCCGACCGGGCACGACACGCCGGTGCCGCCGAGTCCGCAGTAGCCGTTCGGGTTCTTGCCGAGGTACTGCTGGTGATAGGGCTCGGCGTAATAGAACGCCGGGGCCGGCGCGATCTCGGTGGTGATGTCGCCGTAGCCGGCGTCGTGCAGCTTGTCGGCGAACAGCTTGCGTGACGCCTCGGCGGCCTGGCGCTGCTCGTCGTCGAACGTGTAGATCGCCGAGCGGTACTGCGTGCCGACGTCGTTGCCCTGCCGCATGCCTTGGGTGGGGTCGTGGCCCTCCCAGAACACCTTCAGCAACTGCTCGTAGCTGACGACCGAGGGGTCGAACACGACGAGTACCACCTCGGCGTGACCGGTGCGTCCCGAGCACACCTCTTCGTAGGTGGGGTTGGGCGTGAAGCCACCGGCGTAACCGACGGCCGTCGTCCAGACACCGGGCGTCTGCCAGAAGAGGCGCTCGGCGCCCCAGAAGCAGCCCACACCGAAGAGAGCCTTCTCGTACCCGGCGGGGAACTCGGTGAGCGAGTGGCCGTTGGCGAAGTGGGCGGCCGGCACCGGCATGGTGGCGTCCCGGCCGGGGAGCGCCTCATCGGGCGACGGCATGCGAGCCTTGTGGCTTCCGAAAACCATGGTGCCCAGGCTACGGCGCCCGGGTGTCAACGGCGTACGGTCGCGGCACATGGACGTGCTGCGCACACCCGACGAACGGTTCCAGGACCTGCCCGGCTGGACGTTCGCACCGCGCTACACGGACGTGCCCGGCGGTGACGGCGACGGCACGCTCCGGATCCACCACGTCGACGAGGGACCGGCCGGCGCCGCCCCGGTGCTGTGCCTCCACGGCGAGCCGTCGTGGGGCTACCTCTACCGCAAGATGATCCCACCCCTCACCGCCGCCGGCCACCGGATGCTGGTACCCGACCTGGTCGGCTTCGGCCGGTCCGACAAGCCGGCGGCCCGCACCGACTACACGTTCCAGCGCCACGTCGACTGGATGGCGGCCTGGCTCGACGCCAACGACGTGCGCCACGCCACGCTGGTCGGCCAGGATTGGGGCGGTCTCATCGGCCTGCGCCTCGTGGCCGAACACCCCGACCGCTTCGACCGGGTCGTGGCGGCCAACACGTTCCTCCCCACCGGCGACCGTCCTCCGGGCGAGGCCTTCCTGGCGTGGCAGAAGTACTCGCAGGAGGCGCCCGAGTTCAACGTGGGCCGGATCGTGCAGGGCGGCTGCGTCACGAGGCCGCTGCCCGAGGCCGTCGTGGCCGCCTACGACGCCCCCTTCCCCGACGACTCGTACAAGGCCGGCGCCCGCCAGTTCCCCATGCTGGTGCCGACGACCCCGGACGATCCGGCCGCGGCCGCCAATCGAGCCGCCTGGGCGGTGCTCGAACAGTGGGACAAGCCGTTCCTGTGCGCCTTCAGCGATGGCGATGCCATCACCCGCGGCGCCGACCGCTATTTCCTCGAGCGCGTCCCGGGCACGACGGGCCAGCCGCACGTCACGATCGAGGGCGGCGGGCACTTCCTGCAAGAGGACCGGGGCGAGGCGCTGGCGGCGGCGATCATCCGCTTCCTCGGATAGGTCCCCCTCCCCCACACGGTTAGAACGCATCGAAGGGCGACTACTCGATGGCGTCGACCAGGCCCCAGCGGGCCGCCGTCTCGACGTCGAGCACGGTGCCGGTGAGGCCCAACCACGCCGTGCGGGGCCACCCGATGCGCCGTGGCAAGGAGGCCGTCCCGCCCGCTCCCGGCACGAGACCGAAGGTCACCTCCGGCAAGCGGAAGGTGGTACCGGGCGCGGCGACCACGCGGTGGGCGAGGGCGGGGAGTTCGATGCCGGCACCGACGCACGCCCCGTGGAGGTAGGCCGTCACCCGGTCGGCCACGGCGCCCAGGGCGACAGCGGCCGACCGGCTCATCCGCACCAGGTGCCCGGTGACGGGATCGGGCACCGTTCCGAACTCGGACAGGTCGCCGCCGCTGCAGAAGTTGTCGCCGGCGCCCCGCCACTCGACGGCCGAGATCGATCCGTCGGCGGCAACGAGGCGGAGCGCCTCTACCAGTCTGTCGCGCATGGCGACGTCGAAGGCGTTGCGCACCTCCGGCCGGTTGAGCGTGATGCCGAGGCGTGCCCCGTCTCGATCGACGAGCACGGGTGCCGGCGAGTCGACGTGGGGCCGGACCCGCCGGCTCGCCAGCCACTCCCGGTACATCGAGCCCGATTGGAGGAGACCGTACGTGAGCGACTCGGCGACCAGAGCGCCGTGCAGGTCGAGGC
>JBKOXV010000320.1:0-14779 GCA_046725105.1 bacterium
TCCTGGAGGACCATGCCGATCGCCGAGCGGAGGTCGCGGCGACGCATCTGGGCGATGTCGTGGCCGTCCAGCGTGATGCGGCCGCCGTCGAGCTCGTAGAAGCGCATGATGAGATTCACCAGCGTCGTCTTTCCCGCCCCGGTCGGGCCGACGATCGCCACTGTGCTGCCCGGCTCGGCCACCAGCGACAGGTCTCGGATGAGCAGCCGGTCGGGATCGTAGGAGAACGACACGTGCTCGAACTCCACCCGCCCCCGGGGCTCGCCGACCACGGCGGCGGGCTCGGCGTCGAGCGACTGCTCGGGCGCGTCCAGGAGCTCGAAGATCCGCTCGGCCGATGCGATGCCCGATTGGAGCACGTTGGTCATCGACGCCACCTGCGTGAGGGGCTGGGTGAACTGGCGGGAGTATTGGATGAAGGCCTGGATGTCGCCGATGGTCAGAGCGCCGGCCGACACCCGCAGACCCCCCACCACGGCGATGAGCACGAAGTTCAGGTTGCCCATGAACATCATCGCCGGCTGGATGATGCCGGAGGCGAACTGGGCGCCGAAGCTGGCCTTGTAGAGCTCGTCGTTGGTGGCGGCAAAGCGCGCCTCGACCTCCCGTTGCCGACCGAACGCCTTCACCAGCGAGTGGCCTGTGAACGTCTCTTCGACTTGCGCGTTGAGGGCGCCGGTGTGGCGCCACTGGGCTACGAAGCGGGGTTGGGCTCGTTTGGCGATGGCCTTGATGGTGTACAGCGACAGCGGCACGGTGACGACGGCGACCAACGCCAGCAACGGCGAGATGATGATCATCATCACCACCACGCCGACGATGGTGAGGGCGGACGTCAGCAGTTGGCTCAACGTCTGCTGCAGGCTCTGGGCCAAGTTGTCGATGTCGTTGGTGACCCGGCTGAGCAGGTCGCCACGGGCGTGGTGATCGATGTAGCTCAGCGGGAGGCGGTTCACCTTTTCTTCGACGTCGCGGCGCAGCCGGTACATCGTCCGCTGGACGACGCCGGCGAGCGTGTAGGCCTGCAGCCACGCCAGCACGGCGGAGACGACGTAGAGCCCGGCGGCGAGCATCAAGGTGCGGTGCAGGGCTCGGAAGTCGATGCCGCTCCCGTTCACTCCGTTGACGATGAGATCGGTGGCATGGCCGAGGATGCGGGGGCCGAGGACGAGCAGGACGACGCTGGCGACGGCGAGGGTGATCACAAGGACGAGACGCGGCCGCTCCGGCCCGATCCGACGGAACAGCCGGCGCACCGACGCGCCGAAGTTCATCGACCGCTCGAGCGGGACGCCGGCCGCGCTCATACGGCCGGCGCCGAACCCGCCCCGCGTCTCCGAAGCCGGAGGGCGGACCGGCTCGTGCTCGGCGTCGGCCGTGTGAGTCTTCTCCGAGGTGCTCACGCGGCGTCCTGGGCGCGTGTCTGGGAGGCGACGATCTCGGCGTAGGTGGGGCACGTCTGCAGCAGTTCGTCGTGAGAGCCGAGGCCGACGGGCCGGCCGTCGTCGAGCACGAGGATCTGATCGGCCGTCACGATGGTGGACACCCGCTGGGCCACCACCAGCACCGTGGCGTCGGCAATGTGCGGCGCCAGCGCGGCGCGCAGGCGGGCGTCGGTGGCGAGGTCGAGGGCCGAGAACGAGTCGTCGAACAGGTAGACCTCCGGCCGGCGGATCACAGCCCGGGCGATGGCGAGGCGTTGGCGTTGCCCACCCGACACGTTGGTGCCGCCCTGGGCGATGCGGGCGTCGAGCCCGCCCGGCATGGCAGCGACGAAGTCGCGAGCCTGGGCGATCTCGAGGGCGGCCCACATCTCCTCCTCGGTGGCGTCGGGCTTGCCGTAACGGAGGTTGCTGGCGACGGTGCCGGAGAAGAGGTACGGCTTCTGCGGAACCAGGCCCATCCGCTCCCACAGCACCTCGGGCTCGAGCTCGCGCACGTCGACCCCGTCCACCAGGACCGCGCCGCCGGTGACGTCGAACAAGCGCGGCACCAGATTTACGAGCGTGGTCTTGCCGGCCCCGGTGCCACCCACGATGGCCGTGGTCTGGCCGGGGAGCGATCGCAGCGAGATGCCGGCCAGCACCGGCTCCTCGGCGCCGGGGTAGGCGAAGGTGATGTCACGGAACTCGACGCCGCTGCGCCCCGTGACGGTGGTGACGGGTGACGTGGCCGCCCGCACCGACGGCTCGGTGTCGAGCACCTCCTGGATCCGCTCGGCGCACACCGCCGCCCGCGGGACGAGGACCGCCATGAAGGTCGCCATCATGACCGCCATCAGGATCTGGGTGAGGTACGTCAGGAAGGCGACGAGCGACCCGATCGACAGGTCGCCGGCGTCGATGCGGTTGGCGCCCAGCCACAGCGCGGCCACGCTCGACAGGTTCAGGACGATCGTGACCGTCGGGAACATGAACGCCATCAGGCGCCCCGCCTTCAACGACGTCACGGTGAGGTCCTGGTTCCTTCCATCGAACCGGACGGTCTCCTCGGGCTCGCGCACAAAGGCCCGCACCACCCGCACGCCGGTGATCTGCTCCCTCAACACCTGGTTCACGCCGTCGATGCGCTCCTGCATGACCCGGTACTGCGGCACCATCCGCGCGATCACCGTGCCGACGCACAGCAGCAGGACCGGGATGCTGACGGCCAGCAGCAGCGACAGGCCACCGTCTTCGCGGATCGCCAGCACGATGCCGCCGATCGCAGTGATCGGGGCGGCGATCAGGAGCGTGCAGGTGAGGAACACCATCATCTGCACCTGCTGCACGTCATTGGTGATGCGCGTGATCAACGACGGCGCGCCGAAGGAGTTCACTTCCTTCGTCGAGAAGGCGGTCACGGCGTGGAAGAGGCTCGAACGAACGTCTCGCCCGAAGCCCATCGAGGCTCGTGACCCGTAGTACACGGCGCCGATGGCGAACACGATCTGAACCAGTGTGATGCCCAGCATCAGGAGGCCGGTGCGCCAGATGTAGGCGTTGTCGCCCGCCTCGATGCCCTTGTCGATGATGTCGGCGTTCAGGCTGGGCAGGTACAGCGTGGCGAGTGTCTGCACGAACTGCAGCACGGCGACGGCGACCAGCACCCACCGGTAACGCCGCAGGAACGTCCGGAGAAGACGCAGCAGCATCGTCACCTGTCGTCACCGGGCCGGCGGATGCCGTCGAGGAGGGTGCTCACGATCACGTCCGGCGCCAACGGCTCACCGACGATCAGCGCCGGATGGGTGGCGGCCAGCACGAGGCCGCGCAGGAGTCGCGCTGCCAGCGCCGGATCGCGCCGCAGCGCCGAGTGCTCCTCTTCGAACAGGGTGACGAGCTCCACCAACTCGGCCTGACGGGTCCGGGCGTGGGCCGGACCGGTTCGGCCCACCATCGACACCAGCTGCCAGATCTCGGTGATGCGGGCCTGGAGGATCTGGACGGCCAGCTCGAGGCGCTCCTCGAACGAGACATCCCGAGCGATGGCGGCGATGGCCCGCTCGACCGGCGCGGTGTCGAGGGCGGCGGCCAGGGCGGCGTCGATGAGCGCCTCCTTGTCGGGGAAGACCCGGAAGATCGTGCCCTCGGCCACCCCGGCCGCGTCGGCGATCTGCTTGGTGGTCACCGATGTCCCCAACGCTGTGAGCAGGGGAATCGTGGCGGCCACGATGGCTGCCCGCCGCTCGTCGGGTGGCATCGCCGGGGCTCGGCGCGTCGATCGCTCGCGAATGGGCGTCAGCATCCTGTGCACTCTAGGGCATGAGTGAGTTCTCACTCATAGCTGATTTCGGGGGCCCGGCCCCTGGGCGTTGTGGTGCGCCGGTCGGTGACGCATGTGCCCAGGACGCGGCTCAGTTCGCTCGGATCTAGCGTTGCCGATGTGACGTTCGACTTGTCGGGCAAGGTGGCGATGGTCGCCGGCGCCAGCAAGGGCATCGGCAAGGGGATCGCCCTGGAGCTCGGCGCGTGCGGCGCCACCGTCTACGTGACCGGTCGCACGTTGTCCGCCACCGATGGAAACCCGGGGCTGCTCGCCGCCGCAGAAGAGGTCACGGCCCTGGGCGGCCACGGTGTGGCCGTGCCGTGCGACCACCGCGACGACGCGCAGGTCGAGGCGGTGTTCGAGCGGATCGGCGACGACCACGGCGCCCTCGACATCCTGGTGAACAACGCCTCGCCGGATTTCTCGCGCATGGTCGGAAAGCGGTTCTGGGAGATCCCGTTCACCGAGCTCGACGCGTGCCTCGACGTCGGCCCTCGCTCGATGTTCGTGGCAACCTCCCTCGCCGTACGCCAGATGCTCCCCCGGGGGTCCGGTCTCGTGGTGAACGTCTCGTCGCACGGCGCCGTCGACTACATCCTGTCGGTGCCCTACGGCATCGGGAAGGCCGGCATCGACAAGCTCACCCACGACGCCGCCCTCGAGCTGCGCGAGCACGGCATCGCCGTCGTCTCGCTGTGGCCGGGCCTGGTGCTCACCGAGCGCATCGTGTCCGGCGCGACCGCCACTGCCGACGGACGACTCGAGCTGGCCGGCCTCGACCTCAGCCTGGGCGAATCACCCCGCTTCTCCGGCCGCGCCGTCGCCGCCCTCGCGACCGATCCCGACGTGCTCCAGCGATCCGGAGGGTCCTTCCCGGCCAGCACTCTCGCCCGGCAGTACGGCTTCACCGATCTCGACGGCCACCTTCCCCCCGAGGTTCGCAACCTGGCCAGCTTCCTCGGGGAGGAGAACGTTCCCAGCTTCTGGAAAACCGTCGACCCCTTCCCCACGACCTGACGCGTCACCCGCCGCCGACGTGACGGAATTCGACCCTGGAGGTAGAAAACCGTCACTTCGGCCCGTGACGATGTTGGGGCGGCTTCGAATGAGAGCGGGAGTCAGTGAGCTCGCAGGCGGCGCTCGGCCCGACCGACCACCTCGTTGATCCGCCGATGCGCCCGTGTGGCGCGTTGCTGCACGCCGCCTTTGACCTCGTCAATCCGGCCCCGAGCCACCAGCCGCCGGTTGCCCGTCGCCTTGCCCATGAACCGCTTGGCGTGGCCTTTCGCCTTCGTCATAGAGCCCCTCATCTCGACGCTCCTTTCTCGTCGCCCTGGAGATACCCGGCCCGGCGGAGCCCCACACGTCACCCGGTGCGCAGCGACCGCAGCGGGCCGCGCCGGCGAGCAGCCCACTCCGCCGCCGCGGCGGCGACGACGGCGACGCACAACGCGCCCGCGACGACCAGGCCGAGCCACGGCCACGGCACGGCCGCCTCGGGCTTCACGCCAAGACTGGCCGCGTACGTCAGCCACGCGATTCGGCCCACGGCCACGCCGATGGGTACGCCGATCACCACGACGAACAACGCGAGGAGCGCAGCGCCGGTGACGACGGCGCGCTGCGTCTGCGACGCCGTGAATCCGACGGCCCGGTGGATCGCAATCTCGCGGTCCCACTCGCGGCGACGCGCCACGACAAGGAGCCCGAGGACGGAGGCGCCGAGAACAGCGGCCAGGATCGCAAGGGCCCGCGGGACGACAACCGGGTCGTCGAGGTTGAGGCCGGACACCACCTCCGTGCCGACTCGAGCATCGTCGCTCAGGAGGATGTCGTCGTTGGCGAAGCCGAGGTCGAGGAGCCGATTCCGGAATTCAGACGGATCGACGGAGGCGGCCAGGTCCAAGACGACCATCTCCGGGATCACGGTGGCGGCGCCGCCCGCCTGCAGGAGTGCGGACAGTCCGGCAAAGGTCATTCCCGAGGCTGATCGAAACTGGCCGCCATCCAGCGGAAGGACGCCCGTGCCGACGATGGTCACGTCCATGGCCGCGCCGCCGAGTGACTCACTCAGGTCGACGCTCGTGGTGTCACCGATGTGGGCTCCAAGGGCATCGAGGACGTCGGGGTGCACGAGCACCTCATGATCGCCCGTGGGGCTCCGACCTTCGATGACGGTGAACGGCACCGACGATGGCCCCGCCTCGAGCGACAGCACCCAGCTCGCGACCCGTCCCGCCCCAAGGGTGAACCCCTCGGGCCCCGGTGTGAAGTACGTGCCAAGACTCAGTCGCTCGACGCCGGGAGCGGAACGCAAGGCGACGGCAAGGTCGCTGGTGCGCTCGCCGGCCAGCACGAAGGCATCCCAGTTCCATCCGACCAGCCGGGGCTCCGAGTGCAGCCGCGTCGAGCCGGCCGTGAAGGTGAGGGCACCCGCGACGGCAGCGACGGCGACGATTTGCGTGATCAGGCCGCCCATGCCGCTGACGGCGCGCCCGGTCACCGTGTCAGACGCGAACCGCACACGGAGCTGGCCGACAGGAGAGACGGACAGGGACTCGGCGAGCCACGAGCCGACCGACCGTCGTGCGGACCGCGATCGCGTCAGCGCACGTACTCCCGCCGCGAACGTCGTGAACAGGATGGTCGTGGCCACGACGACGATCGCCCCGGGTGCCAGCACTGTCCAGTCGGCGCTCAGCCCGGGGGAGGGTTCGAACGATGCGGCGTCGCCAACGGGAGCAACGGGCGACACCAAGAAGGCGACGAGCAGGGCGACGAGGGCGGCGGGAACGCCGACGGCGAGTCCGTGCAAGAGCCCGAGACGAAGCAAGTCGCCACGCGTGAATCCAATCGTTCGCAGAATCGAGGAGTCATCCAGGACAGCCCGCTCGGCGCGCACCATTGCGGGGCCGACCACGAGCAGCACGAGGGCTGCGCCCAGCCCCACGATGAGCAGGAGGGCCAGGGCATCGCGGTTGACGCTCCGTTCGATGGCTTCTCGGAGCGAATCGCCTGCGAACACAACCGACAACGGCTTCCCGTCCCCGATCACCGTGTCGGCTGTGGCGCCCGGCTCGAGCCGAACGAATGCGGCGAGAACACCCGGCAGGCCGGTCTGCCGTGCCCACGTCTCGAAGGCGGGCGTGGCGTAGATCGCCCGCACGTACTCCCCGAACCCCGGCCGCAGCCCGACGACGTCGGCGGCCACGCCGACCACGCGCAGATCGATACGCGTTCGCGGGGGCGAGTCTGGCTCCGGGCAGAACTCGCCCAGCTCGGCAACGATCGTGTCGCCCACGCCCACGCCGTCCTCCGCCGTCGCGACCCCGATCACGACTTCGTCCGGCCGAAGCGGATCGGCGGCCCGGCCTTCGATGACGACTGGCGTTTGCACCGGCTCTCCACTCGACGTGCCGGTAGGTGCCGCCACGGTCACCTCGCCCGAGCCCGTCTGGCACTCCGCTTGGAGCTCAGCCCCTCGAGCCGTCGCGAACACGCCACTGAAGAGCTCGAAGATCGCGGCTCCCCGGACGCCGGAAGCCTCAGGAAGCTCCCTCAAGGCGCGCTCCGACGAGGCGGCGCACGCCGCCTGTGAGGCTGAGTCGGAACACTCGGCACCGCCGATGACCAGATCCGGCGCCGCACTCAGCCGGCGCAGCCGGTCGTAGGCGGTGGAGGTCCGCCGTTCGGCGGCCGCCGCTGCCAACAACCCGCCACCGACGAGCCCCACGAAGACAACCGCCACGGCCCATGTCCCCCGACGGGTACGTCCGTCCGACCGCGCCCGCAACCACGCGGGTCGGAAGCTGGCCGGCATGCCGGCATCGTCGCGCCCGAACCACCAGGTGACGAGGGTGCCAGCACCCCCGCCCCCCGGTGCCAGCCTTCCTGCCGGCCGCCCGGCCGCGACCCGCCTTCCCGCCGAAGCAGGCATCCCTGGTTCGAAATAGTCGAACGTCGGCTGCCTACTTCGGCGCGGGAACCTGATTCAGTATCCTTTAATCGTGCACAGTATTCGGGCGCCGATCGACATCGGCACGCGCCTCCACGTCCTCGACCTCGGTCGGCTGCTCGCCGGGCCGATGGTTGCGACCTTGCTGGGCGACATGGGCGCCGAGGTGATCAAGGTCGAGCAGCCCGGTGCAGGAGATCCCGCTCGTGGCGTCTATCCGATGCCGGCCGACGCCGGCGACGACCTCTCCTACCAGTGGAAGGTGGAGGCGCGCAACAAACGGTCGATCACCCTGCAGCTGTCGAGTCCGGCGGGACGGGAGATCCTGTTGCGGCTGGCGGCGTGGGCCGACGTGCTGGTCGAGAACTTCCGTCCGGGCGTGATGGAGCGTTGGGGCCTCGCCCTTGGCGACCTGCACGCGGCCAATCCTCGACTCGTCGTGGTGCGCGTCTCTGGCTTCGGGCAAACCGGCCCGTACCGCCAGCGCGCCGGCTTGGACTTCGTCGGTGCCGGGTTCGCCGGACTCACGTACGTCACCGGCGCGCCAGATCGGCCGCCGACCGCACCCGGTTACCCGCTGTGCGACTACATGGCCGGCGTGTTCGGTGCATTGGGAGCCCTCGAAGCGCTGCGTCGCCGCGACGCACCAGGCGGCACCGGCAAGGGTGAGCTCGTCGACGTCGCGCTCTACGAGCCGGTGCTCCGCTTCTCGACGCCGTGGCTGTCGATCTTCGAACGCGAAGGCGTCGTGCGCGGTCGCGACGGCAGCAGCCCCCGACCCGACGACCAGCTTCCTCACGGCATCTGGGGCTACTCGTACGAGACGGCCGAAGGGCGATGGGTTTCGCTGCTGCCGCTGTCCCGCGACGACACGCGGCAGCGGCAGCTCTGGGGAGCGATCGGTCGGCCGGAGCTGGTCGACGACCCGCGATTCCTGACCTACGCAGACCGGGAGCGCAATTACAAGGCGCTCGACGCGGTCCTGCGGAGCTGGTGCGCCGCCAATGATCTCGCCACGATCGTGGCGGTGTTCGACGATCTCGGCCTTGCGTGCGGGCCGATCAACAGCGCGGCCGACATCTGTGCGGACCCGCACGTGCGCGAGCGCAACCTCGTCACGGTTCCCGACCATCGCGGCGAGCCGCTGCTGATGCAGCGCGCCGTACCGCGTGTCGGTGACGATCCGGGGACGGTGCGCTGGGCGGGCGAGCCGCTCGGAGCGTCGAACGACGCCGTGTATCGAGACCTGCTGGGCCTCACCGACGAGGAGATCGCCGAGCTCTCCGCACAGGGGACCATCTGAAGAGCCTGGAGGATGCCATGATCCGGTGTCCGCAGCGCTAGTAAAGAGTATCCTTATCTTGGTATTGAGGCCCGGAGAGCGAGGAGCAGCCGAGCGATGGCAGCACTGGACGGCGTGCGCGTGGTCGACCTGTCGACGCGGGCGACAGGGCCCTTCGCCACCCAGGTGCTGGCCGAGTTGGGCGCGACGGTGCTCAAGGTCGAACGGCCACCGCGGGGGGATCCGGAGCGGTACACCGAACCGGCGATGTTCCGCGCCTGCAACCGTGGCAAGCACAGTGTCGCGCTCGACACCAAGGTGCCCGCCGACTGCGATGTGCTCCGTCAGCTCGTCGCCGAGGCCGACGTCTTCGTGGAAGGCTTCCGGCCTGGAGTGGCCGACCGAATGGGGTTCGGGTTCCACGCCGTGCGAGACATGGCACCGCGGGTGGTCTACGTGTCGTTGCCGGGCTTCGGATCGACGGGACCGCGAGCTGGCGCCCGGTCCTATGACACGCAACTGCGGGCCATCGCCGGTGAGCTGGCGCTGAACGCCGATGCCGACGGCGTACCCCGCTACCAGCCAGCGTCGCCGACGTTCGACTACGCCGCCGCGATGTACGCCGCACTGGGGATCGTGATCTCGCTTCTGCGCGACCGGACGACCGCGGTGCACCTCGAGGTGCCCATTCTCGCCGCCGGACTGGCCTGGAATTTCGCCCGGCTCACCGACGCTCACTATGCGGACATGGGGGCGACGAAGGGGCGCTACGTGTTCGCCACCTCGGACGGCCGGTACGTCACCATCAACGCCGGCCAGGACGGTGAGTTCGAGGCCCTCTGCCGGGCCATCGACCGTACCGATCTTGCCGAACGCGACGAACTCAGGTCACGGGCGGGCCGAGTGTCGGCGCGAGCTGCGATCGACGAGGCCGTCGCCGACGCGGTCGGCTCGGACACGATGGTGAATTGGATGGAGCGGTTCGAGCGGTTCGATGTTCCCGCCGCGCCGGTCCTGACGCCGCAGGAGGTTCTCGGCGATCCCCAGGTGCAGGAGCTCGCAGTCGTGCACGGCGGCGACAATCCGTGGGCCGAGTTGCCCATCTTCGGTCTCGACCGGCGGGCCCTGCGCCAGGTGCCCGCATGTGATGGCGACGGGGCCGCCTTGCGATCGGGTGGCTGGGCGGCGCTGGACCGAGGCACCGCCGATCAGAAGGGCCAGGCGCGCCGGTGATCCGGCGATGACCGAAATGCAACAGCCGACTCGAAACCTCGGGGGCCTGACCGTGTCGGCCCAGGGATTGGGTTGCATGGGCATGTCCGGCACGCACGGCCGGCCGTTGGCCGGCATCTACGGGCCGGGGCGAGCAGCGACGCGCTGCGCCGGGCGGCGGCCGTTCACCCCGTTGCCGCCCTGCAGACCGAGTGGTCGCTGTGGTCACGAGACATCAAGCGGCAGATCCTTCCCACCGCTCGTTCGCTCGGCAGGCCGTCCCACCGAAGCAGGCAGCCCTGGTTCGGAAGAGTCGAACGTCGGCTGCCTACCTCGGAGGGGGTCGGAGCGCGATCAGTTGAGGCGGCGCAACAACGACGTCGTGACGCCGGCCTGGAAGGCGTGGCCGGCTCGGTCCATGAGCTTGCGCCACTCGTCGTCGGCGGCCAGTGCGGCATTGGCCGCCTCGACCGCGCCCAGGTCGGCCACTCCGGTCAGCCAGGCGACACCGCCGAAGGGGCCCGTCACGGAGGACCCGAACATCGTCTGCAGCCCCGTGATGCGCGACGCCGCCTCGGCGATCTCCGTGCCGAAGCCCATGGCCTCACTCATCGCACCGTTGGCGCAGACGGCGCGGGCCACCTGCACGTAGGCGCCGGGCTGATCCGACGGTGTGCCGTGGAGGACCTGCAGCACCGAGTCTTCCGTCGGCCCGGTGAACATGCCGTCGTTCTGCTCGATCCAGTCACCGAACTCCGAGCTCATCAACTTGTCGTCGGCGGCCTCGAGCTCAGCGAGATGCTCGACGCGGGTCGACCACACCATCGTTCCGAACTCCGCCGACAGCACGGGGCTCCAGACCCATACCGTCAGGCCGGTCGCCTCCCTTACCCGGGTGGCGCCCTCGAGGGCCACCCCCACCGCAGCGCGGCCTCGGGCAGGATTGATGCGACGGCGGCGGGCGAAGAGATACATCCTCAACCCCCTTCCCGGGCGCCGCCCTGGGCGCCCTGTCGTGAGTGTCGCGCCGGGTCGGGCGGCACGCAATGGCCTCGCTTGCGCAAGTCGAGGCACCTTCGGGAAGCTCAGCTCGTGACTGACGACGACCTCGCTACCACTGTCGACCGACTGGCGCGCCGGCTCGCCGCCGTCGAGGACGAGTTGGCGATCTACCGCGTCCTGGCGCGGTACGGACCGCTCGCCGACAGCGGCTCGGCGGTCGAGGCCGCCGAGCTCTGGACCGAGGACGGCGACTACGACGCCGCCATCGGGCACTGGACCGGCCGCGACGCCATTGCCGGAATGCTCAACGGCGAGCCTCATCAGAGACTGATCCACACTGGTGCGGCGCACGTAATGGGCGGCGTACCGCACGTCGTGGTGGACGGCGACACCGCCGTGGCCATCGCCTACTTCCACCTGCATCGGCGGGCCGGCGACGAGTTCAGGGTGTGGCGCGTCACCGCCACACGGTGGGACCTCGTCCGCGACGGCACCACGTGGAAGGTGTCCCGCCGTGTGAACCGGCTCCTGGACGGCGACGACGCCGCTCGACAACTCTTGCGTGATGGCGTGCTCGGCCGGCCGCAGTGATCGTCTCGCCGGCGCACGGCATCCACGCCTGACCGGCGGCCAGCTCCGACAATCGATGGCGATGCTTGTTGTAGGGCGTCATGGCCGTCACCCATGCTCATCCATATGAGCGAGGGACAGAAAGGAGCTCAGATGGTAAGGGAGACAAAGGCGCCGTCCGCCACGATCTGTGGCATCGGCGCGGTGACCGGCTACGGCTGGGGGCGCAAATACCTCTGGGAGGGCGTGTCATCCGGCGAGCCGGCGGCGCAACTCGTCCCGGGGTTCGGCGCGGTGTTCGAGCACGACGAAGCCTGGCTGGCGCTGGTGCCGGCGGGCGGTGACCCGATCGACGGTCGCGGTCGCTTCGGGCGAGCGGTCCATGCGGCCGTCCGCGAGGCCGTCGACGACGCGACCGACCGCGGTTGGAGGCGCGGTGACGTCGTCGGCGTCGTCCATGCCATCGTGCTCGGCGAGGTCGAGCTCTGGCGCGACTTCTACCTGGTCCACGGCATGCGCAACACCCGCAAGCAGTTCATCGAGCTGATGCCGTCGACGCCGCTGACGATGATGATGCGAGAGCACAAGTTCCACGGTCCGTGCATGGGCGTCACGGCCATGTGCGCGTCGGGAAACGCCGGTCTGCTCACGGCGAAGATGTGGCTCGAGGCCGGCATCGCGAGCGACGTCATCGTCGTGGCGACCGATATATCGGTCACGCCGGAACACCTCAAGCCATTCGTCGATCTCGGCGTGTGCGTGGTCGACCGGCCGTCGCTCGACGGCTGCCGGCCGTTCCAGCAAGGCAGCCACGGGTTCATCGTCGGCGAGGCGTCGGTGGCGATGGTCGTGTCGTCGTCGCCCAACGGCGGGTATGCCTCAGTGCGTGGTGGGGCCATGACGCAGGACGCCCACCATGCCATCTCGATCGACCCGTCGCACGCCGAGTTGCGCCGATGCTGGACGACCGGACTGGCGAACGCCGGGTTGGACGGGCGCGATGTCGCCTACCTGAACGCCCACGGACCGGGCACCCGCCAGTGCGACACGGCCGAAGCGGCGCTCTTCGACGATTACCTGCCCGACGCGGCCGGGCTGTTCTCGGTGAAGCCGCTGACCGGTCACTGCCAGGGCGCGGCGGCCGCCGTGGAGGTGGCGGTGAGTTGCATGGCGTTCGACGTCGGGTGGATCCCGGCGCCACCACAGGTCGCGCCCGGCCATCCCAGCTTGCTGTCGGGACTGGTGCGGCGCCGGCCGGGCCCGATGGTGAAATCGTCGGTCGGCATGGGCGGCAACAACTCCATCGTCGTGCTGGACGAGCCGATCGGCGTCTGACCACGTCGTTTCCCGGGCCAGCACTCACATGTAGCATTCGAGCGAACGCGGAACGTTACGGCGGCTGCATGGATGACTGAGTCGATGTCTCGAGGTGCCCCGGACCGGCTGGGGTACCGGCCGAGCCCCGACGCGCTCGCCTTGGCGCACGAGTTCGCCCTCCTCACCGGCCGGCTGGTGACGTGGAGTCACGACACCGTCAGCGGTGAGGTGTGGTGGTCGGACTCGGTCCACGAGGCGTTCGGGCTCGGCCGGCGCAGCGACCACGACGACGGCCGCTGGTTGCTCGACCCGTTGCTCAACCGGTCGACGGACGGATCGGGCGACTATGTCGACTACGAGGTGAGCCAGACCGTCGAGGACCGCGACGGCCATTCGGTCGTGCTCTTGATCCGCGCCCGGCCCGTGCAGGGAACCAGCGAGCTGGCCGGGATCCTCGCCGACGTCACCGAGCGGCGGACCACGGAAACGGCCCTTCGGGATCTCGTCGATCGCTACCGGCTCCTGGTCGATCTGAGCCCCGACGCCATCGCCGTGCACCAGATGGGCGTGATCCGGTTCCTCAACCCCGCCGCCGTCCAGTTCGGACAGCTGGCGAGCAGCGACGAGGGTGTGGGCCGCATGATCACCGACTTCGTCCACCCGGATTCCGTCAGCGACATGATCACGCGCATCAGCAGCCTGACCGAGCCGGGAATGGTCTCGCAACCGGCCGAAGCGCGCATCGTCCGGCGCGACGGCACCGAACTGGTGATGGAGACGACGAGCGTCCGCACGACCTGGGACGGGCAACCGGCCTTCCAAGTGATCCTCCGCGACCTCACCGAACGCCGGCTCGCCGAGCAGCGCTTCGCCAGCGTCGTCGACGCCCTCGACGAGGGCGTGATCATGGTCGACGCCAGTGGCGAGCTCTCCGTCGTCAACCGGTCGGCGCGGGCGATGCTGGGGTCCACCCTCGCCGGCGTGACCAGCGGGCGTGAGCTGCTCGAGCGCCTCGACATGGTCGACGAGAAGGGCGAGCCGCTGGCCCCGGATCAGCATCCGAGCATGCTCGCCTTGTGCACCGGGAAGCCCCGCGTCAACGTCGTGATCGGCATCGACGAGCCCGATGGCCGCCGGCGCTGGGTGTCGACCAACTCGCAGCCCCTGCGCATCGCCGGCACCACGCAGGTCCAGGGCGTGGTGTGCTCGTTCAACGACATCACTCACCAGCGGGAAGCCGATCTCCAGCTCCTGTACCAGGCCACGCACGACCCGCTGACCGGCCTCGCCAACCGAGGCGTCGTGCTCCATCAGCTCCAGATGCGGCTCGACCGGCCCGCCACCAGGCGCTCGACCGTCGGGCTGATGTTCATCGATCTGGACCGTTTCAAGACCGTCAACGACACCTTGGGCCACGTGTGTGGCGACGAATTCCTGCGCGTGAGCGCCCGGCGGCTGCTCGAGCTCGCGCCCGACGAGAACGTCGTCGGGCGGCTCGCCGGCGACGAGTTCACCTACATCGTCGACGACGTCGCCGACGAGAGCGAGGTGGTCGCCCTGGCCGAGAAGGTGGCCCAGCGCCTCGGTGAGCCCATTCTCCTCAGGACCGGCCACACCGCCGCCGTGTCGGCCAGCATCGGCGTCGCCGTCGGCGACGGCCGGACCTTCGACGCCGAGGCCCTGCTGCGCAGCGC
>JBKOXV010000184.1:0-5617 GCA_046725105.1 bacterium
GCATCTGGTTGAGCGTCTGCTCACGCTCGTCGTGCCCACCGCCGAGGCCCGCGCCGCGCTTGCGGCCGATCGAGTCGAGCTCGTCGACGAAGATGATCGCCGGCGCCTGCTTGCGGGCGGTCTGGAACAGGTCGCGCACACGCGCCGCGCCCACCCCCACGAACATCTCCATGAAGTCCGAGCCGGTGACGGACACGAACGGCACGCCGGCCTCGCCCGCCACCGCCCGGGCGATGAGCGTCTTGCCGGTCCCGGGTGGGCCGACGAGCAGGACGCCCTTGGGGATCCGGGCGCCGATCTGCTTGAACTTCCCCGGGTTCTTCAGGAAGTCGACGACCTCGGCGATCTCCTGCTTCACCGGTCCGTACCCGGCGACGTCGCTGAACGTGGTCTTCGGCTTCTCGGTGGCGTACACCTTCGCCCGGCTGCGACCGATGTTCATCACCGCGCCCATCTGGCCCTGCGCCCGGCGGTTGAACCAGATGAAGATCCCGATGATGAGGGCGAACGGGATGACCCAGATGAGGATCGTGCCGAGGATGTCGGAGCCCTCGCGGACGTACTTGAAGTCGACGCCCTTCTCCTCGAGCCGGGCGATCTCGGTCTCCTGGAAGTCGTTGTTCGGCCCGGAGCTCGTGAACTTGGCCTTGCCGCTCTGCGCGGTCTTGAACTCGCCGGTGATGGTGCCGTTCTCGGGATCGAACTCGACGCTCTTGACCTTCCCGTCGTCCACGGCCTTCTGGAACTGGGAGTAGGTGAGCTCCGCCTTCGACTCGTCGGTGCGCCCGAAGTTGAAGAAGAACAGGCCGCCGACGAGGAGCGCGCCGATGATGAGCCAGGGCAGCCACCGGGTCGGGGTCGGCGGGGTTGTCTGCCCGCCTTGACGGGGGTTCCGACCGGGGGGCAGGTCGGAGGGGCGGCGACTCATGCGCGGTGTGCCTTCGTCGGTTCGGAGCGGACGCGTCGCGTCCGCAGTGCGCACCATGGTATGGCCGCCGGACCGTCGGCATGCCCCGGGGGCGGCGAAACTCTCCCTTGACCCCCCTAGGCCCGGGGTGTACGTTGCACTTGCCCTTCGCAGAGGCGGGTCGAACCGAGCCGAAAGGCACGGTACAGGTCGGTCACTGCGGAGGGCATTTCGCGTCCGGCGCGCGCTGCCGACGCCGGACAAACCCTTGCTTTCGTGCACATCGTTGCGTTCGCGCTCCGGTATGTTGAGCGCCGCCATGGATCTGCCGGTCGTCCGCCGTCGCTGCGCCCGCCCGGATTGCGCGCTCGCGGCGACGGCATCGTTCAGCTACGACTACCGCACCCGCACGGTCTGGCTCGACGACGGCCTGGCGCCCGCTCCCTCGCACCATGACCTGTGCGTTGGGCATGCCGAGCGACTCCGCGTACCCCACGGCTGGCAGCTGATCGACCGTCGCGCCGCCGTCGCCCCCGTGGTCCCGGCTCCCGCCGCCCGCTGACGCGGCCGACCACGAGTGGCCGGCGACCCCGCCGCGTTCCCGCCGACGGTCCCGGCGCGTCCGCGAATCCGTTGGGGCCTTCCCGACGTCGGCGTGGCGTGGGTGGTCGGGATCGTCGCCGCGGTAGTCGCGAGCTCGATCGTCGCGGCAGCCGCCGGCGTCGACACCGATCGCGTCAGCGACGATGTCGGCGTCCTCCTGGCGTCCGTCGTCGGGCAGGCCATCGGCGTGATCGGGACACTCGCGCTCGTCGCCCGGCACAAGGGTCTGGGGAGCTTGCGAGCCGACTTCGGGCTCGTCGCCCGCCTGCCCGGCGGCAGGTGGACGACGGCGGCGCTCTGGCTGCTCGCCGGCGTGGCGCTCCAACTCGCGATCCTGCCGTTCCTGCAACTCGTCGTAGACGTGCACGGGAAGGCGGAGACCCAGGACGTCGTGAAGCAGTTCGAGCAGGCCCGAGGACCGACCCTCGTCCTGTTCGCGGTGCTCGTCGTCACGGTCGCGCCCGTCGCCGAGGAGCTGCTGTTCCGCGGGGCTCTGCTACGCGCGCTGCAGCGACGTATGACACCGGCGTGGGCCGCGTTCGTCTCCGCGCTCGCATTCGCGGCCGTCCACCCGCTGTCGAGCCCCTCGATCGGGTCGGTGATCGCGGTTCCGGGCCTCTTCGCGCTCGGGTTGCTCTCTGCCGCGCTCGCGATCCGCACGGGCAACCTGTCGGTATCGATCCTGCTGCACGCGGGGTTCAATCTGCTCACAGCGGTGTCCGTCATCGCCGCGCGCTGACTCGGCTCCGCGACCCGGTCCCCGTAGGCTGACTGGATGGTCGCGACGCGCCCGGCGCCCGCCGACGCGCCCGGCACCCAGCTCGAGGCGGCCGCGCCGCCGGCGGGGCGCTCCCGCCGGCCGTGGTGGGAGGGGCTCGAGACCTGGACGGGCGCGGCGATCGTCGTCGCGTGCTGCGTGTTCGTGCTGTTCCAGCTCCAGCCGGACCTGCTGCTCCGCAACACGACACCGGCGGGCGGCGACACGGGTGCCCACGTCTGGTGGCCCGCGTTCCTCCGGGACCATCTCCTGCCGCAGGGCCGGATCGCAGGATGGGCTCCCGACTGGTTCGCGGGCTTCCCGGCCGGGCAGTTCTACTTCCCGTTCCCGGCCCTGGTGATCGTCGCCCTCGACACGATTCTCCCGTACAACATCGCGTTCAAGCTCGTCACCGCGTTGGGCCCGATCGCGCTCCCGGCTGGCGCGTACGTGTTCGGGCGCGGCCTGCGCGCTCCTCGCCCGGCGCCGGCCCTGTTCGCGGTGGGCGCGACGGTTCTCCTCTTCTTCAAGGGTGCGCCCGGCGCTGACGCGGAGGCGACGCGTATCGCCGGGAACCAGCACATCATGGGCGGCAACCTGGCGAGCAACTTCGCCGGTGAGTTCTCGTTCACCTTGGCCCTCGCGCTGGCGCTCTTCTTCCTCGGCGCTCTCGCATACTCGCTCGAGCACCGTCGACGAATGTGGTTGCCGGCGGTCCTCTTCGCCGCCGTCGTGATGAGCCACCTCGTCGTGGGCATGTTCGCCGTTGTCGGCGCGCTCATCGTGTGGCTGGCCCGCCGCCCCAACCGCACGTTCCCGATGGTCGCCGCCATCGGAGGGGTCGGCGCGCTCCTGACGGCGATCTGGACGCTCCCGCTGTTGGCGACGCTCGGCTACACGTCGGACATGGGCTACGAGCCCATCGGCCACGGCCCGGGCGGAGGCCTCTTCGGTGAGTTCGGCTTGTACATGTTCCCCTGGTACCCGGCGTACGTGTTGTGGATGGTGCCGTTCATCGTCGCTGCCGTCGTCGGCGGGATCCTCGCCCGGCGGCGCGTCACGATCGAGCTCGCCGCGCTCACCGCGGTCATGGGGCTCGCGTTCCGGTTCTGGGAGGGCTTCACCGACCTCTTCCACAGCACCCCGGTCTGGAACCTGCGGCTCCTGCCGTTCTGGTACCTCGGGCTCCTGTTACTCGCGATGCTCGGCGCCGCCGAGCTCATCCGGGGCGCGGGCACCCTGCTCGGGCGGACGTCCAATCCCTTCTGGCAGCCGTTGCTGCCGGCACCGGAGCCGGTGCCGGTGTCGGCTGCGAGCGGTACATCATCGGAGACGTCGACGGCGACCGAGCACGACGACGGCGCGGCCTCGGACGGTGATCGGCAACGCGATCGCAGCATCGTCCTGGCCGTGACGATCGCGATCCTGTCCGTGCTCGTGGCGAGCGTCGCGATCTGGCGCGTCTACGTGACGACCGACTTCATCACGTTCTGGGCCAAGTGGAACTACAGCGGCTACGAGCACACCGGCGCCGAGTCCGACACCAAGGTGTACCCGGAGTTCAAGAGCCTCGTGAGCACGCTCGATCAACTGCCGCCGGGTCGAGCGCTCTGGGAGGGAGGCTCGTCGCTCGGCGTCTACGGCACGCCGCTGGCGCTGATGCTCCTGCCGTACTTCACCGACGGTCGCATCGCGTCGATGGAAGGCCTGTACTACGAGTCGTCGGCAACGACGCCGTACCACTTCTTGGCGGTCTCGGCGCTGAGCGCACCCGGCAATGCGAGCAACCCGCAGCGCAACCTGCCCTACCGAACGCTCGCCGAGTTCGACGTCGGCGTGAAGTACATGCAGACGATGGGCGTGCGGTACTACATGGTGTTCTCGGACCAGGCCAAGGAGCTGGCGGACCGGTCGACCCAGCTCGTGCCGGTGGCGACCACGCCCGATACCGACGGACAACCGCCCCGTGGCTGGACCATCTACGAGGTGCGGGACGCCCCCGTCGTCGAAGCGCTGGGGGAGCAACCCGTCGTCGTCCCCGGCGTGTCGAACAGGGACTGGCAGGACGAGGTCGGAGTGCCGTGGTGGGACGCTCCCACCCGGACACCCCCCGACGCCCGCGACCTGTCGCTGCTCGACCGGCCGCTCGTCGCCGACGGGCCGTCGAGCTGGGCGCGCGCCCGCCCGCCGGGCGCCTCGCGTGCCGACGCGCCAGACCCGAAGCTGGCGGCCGCCAGGGCGGTGCCGGCCGAGGCGCTCCCGCCCGTCGAGGTGAGCCGTGTGCGCACGACTGATCACTCGGTGTCGTTCCGCGTGTCGCGCACCGGGGTCCCGGTGATGGTCAAGACGTCGTACTTCCCGAACTGGACCGCGGCGGGCGCGAAGGGTCCGTGGCGGGCGACCCCCAACTTCATGGTGGTGGTGCCGACGAGCCATGAGGTTCGGCTCGACTACTCGACCACGAATGCCGAGTACCTGGGCCGGGTCGGGACCGTCGCCGGCGTGTTCGGCGTGGCGGGGCTGGCGCTCTGGCCGATGTGGCGCAAGCGCAGGAAGCAGCAAAGCGCCGCGGAGAACGGGCCGGCAGGTGACGCCGGGTACCCTGCGGCCGAGTGAGTGACCAGAGACTCGACGCGATCTTCAAGGCCTACGACATCCGTGGGCTGTACCCCGACGACCTCGACGACGACGTCGCCCGGCGGATCGGGAACGCGTTCGTCGCGTTCACCGGCACCGCGCTGGTGCTCATGGGGCGCGACATGCGGCCGTCGTCGGAGCCGCTCACGGCCGCGTTCGCCGACGGCGCCACCCTGGCCGGCGCCGACGTCATCGACCTCGGGCTGATCTCGACGGACCTGGCGTACTTCGCGTCCGGTCACCTCGACGCGCCGGCGGCGATGTTCACGGCCAGCCACAACCCCGCCCAGTACAACGGCATCAAGCTGTGCCGGGCCGGTGCCGCTCCCGTCGGCCAGGACACGGGCCTGGCCGAGATCCGCGCGACGGTCGCGAGCGGGCTCCTCGAGCGGGCCGCCGATCGGGGCCGCGTCGAGCAACGCGATCTGCTCCCCGAGTACGTCGAGCACGTCCACTCGTTCGTCGACGTCGACGCGCTGCGCCCGCTTCGTGTGGTCGCGGATACCGCCAACGGCATGGGCGGCATCGTGGTCCCCGCCGTGTTCGCCGATCTGCCGTTCGACCTGTCGGTGCTCTATCCCGAGCTCGACGGGACGTTCCCGAACCACCCCGCCGACCCGATCCAGCCCGAGAACCTCAAGGACCTCCAGCGGGCGGTGCTCGACGCCAACGCCGACGTCGGGCTGGCGTTCGACGGCGACGCCGACCGCGTG
>JBKOXV010000100.1:0-5387 GCA_046725105.1 bacterium
CCGCGACGTCGGCGACGCCGGCGGCGGCCGCCGCGCCGACGGGCAGGCGCCCCGCCGTGCCGGCGGCGTCGTAGCACACGAGCTCGAAGCCGGCGGCGGCGATCCGGGCCGCCATCGGCGAGCCCATCTGGCCGAGCCCGACGAAGCCGAGCACGGCGGGCGTCACGGCGCCGGCTGGGGGGTGATGCCCTCGGCCTCGAGCACCTCGCGGGCGAGCCGGAAGGCCGTGACGCCGGCGGGCACGCCGGCGTACACCATGATCTGGATGAGCGTGTCGCGCAGCTCCTCGAGCGTGCACCCGTTGCGGAGAGCGCCCCGGAAGTGCAGCTTGAACTCCTCGCTGCGGTTCAGCGCCGACACGATGCACAGGTTGTTGAGGCTGCGCTGCTTGTCGGTCAACGCCGAACGGCCCCAGACGCCGCCCCAGCAGTACTCCGTCACGAGCTCCTGGAACTCGCGGTTGAAGCTGTCGGCGCCGGCCAGGGCGCGGTTGACGTAGTCCTCGCCGAGCACACGCGTGCGCGCCTCGAGGCCGATGTTGAAGCGGTCGGCATCCATCGCCCGTACCATACGGCGCCGACATGGCCGAGGGAGCCGGCGCCTACCGCGTCTACGCCGTGAAGTACGCCGAGCGCGACGCCCGCCGTCCCGAGCACTTCCTGGGCGGCGACCCTCACGACGTCCCGATGCCGATGGACTACTTCGTGTGGGCCATCGTCGGCGACGGCTCGACGTGGGTGGTCGACACCGGCTTCGGCGCCGACGACGCCGAACGCCGGCGGCGGCGACTGTTCCGGTCGGCCGCCGAGGCGTTGGGGCTGGTGGGCGTGGACGCCGGCGAGGTGGCCGACGTGATCCTCACGCATCTCCACTACGACCACGCTGGCGGCGTCGAGCACTTCCCGACCGCGCGCTTCCACCTCCAGGACCGCGAGATGGCCTACGCCACGGGGCGGCACATGGCCACCGAGGTGTTGGGGCACGCCTTCACCGCCACTCACGTGGCCGCGCTCGTCCACGCCGTGCACAACCGACGCGTGGTGTTCCATGCCGGCGACGACGAGCTGGCGCCCGGTCTGTCGGTGCACCTGATCGGCGGTCACACCGACGGCCTGCAGGTCGTGCGGGTCCGCACCGAGAACGGCTGGCTGGTGCTGGCGTCGGACGCCACGCACTACTACGAGAACATGGAGTCCGGGCGGCCCTTTCCCATCGTCTTCGACGTCGGCGCCATGGTGCAGGGCTACGACACACTGCGGCGCCTCGCCGCGCCGGGCGACGCCATCGTCCCGGGCCACGACCCGCTGGTGCTGGCGCGCTATCCCCCGGCCCGGCCGGGACTCGAGGGCATCGCCGTCCGCCTCGACGCCGGTCAGGCGTAGTTCGCGATCACCTCGTCGCCGAAGCGGTGCAGCCGGTCGATCTTGTCGGCCAGCGGCTCGGTGTCGGTCTCGAGGCCATACGGATTGAACGAGCCGAAGTAGCCGGTCATGGCGTGCGTGACGCCGAGGTCCTCCAGCTGGTGCAGCTCGTCGATGTCGGGCAGCCCGAACGCGTAGATGGCGAAGGGCTGGTCGGCCCGGCCGTACTCGGTGCGCAGCTTCCCGATGGTGGCGATGGTGCGCACCAACTCGTCGGGGGCCATACCGGCCGGCATCCAGCCGTCGGCGATCCGCGCCGCCCGGCGGATGTTCGCCTCCGAGTGCCCGCCGATGAGGATGGGAATCGGGCGCGACGGCGCCGGGTTCACCTTGATCGGCGGAACGTCGTAGAACTCCCCGTGCCACTCGAAGTAGTCGCCCTCGGCCAGACCGCGGATGATGGCGATGCACTCCTCGAACCGCCGACCGCGCCCGGTCCACGGCAGTCCCACGATCTCGTAATCGTCCGGCCACGGGCTGGTACCCACGCCGAGGCTGAGGCGGTCGCCTGACAGTACCGCCAGCGACGTGGCCTGCTTGGCGAAGATGACCGGATTGCGGATCGGCAGCTTCAGCACGAACGGGCAGAACTCGAGTCGCGTCGTGACCGCCGCCATGGCGCCAATCGCCACCATGGGCTCGAGGAACGGCTTGTTCTCGAGGAACTGGCGAGAGCCATCAGGCGTGTAGGGGTACTTGGACTCCGACTCCTGTGGGTAGCAGATGCTGTCGGGGATGGTCATGACGTCGAAGCCGGATTCCTCGGCGGCGCATGCCAACGGCACGTAGTAGGACGGATCGGTCATGGCGACACCGGTGACGAACTTCATGGCCCCCCTTTGGTCGCCACCCATCTTGGCCGAGCCGGCCGCCGTCGTCACAGTGTCGATCGCACCGCCACGGCCACGTCGGAGTTGTCGGTGAAGAGGCCGTCGACACCCAAGCCGAAGAAGAGTCGCAGCTCGGCCGGGAAGTCGCCGGGGGCGAGCAGGTACTGAGGGCTGGCCGGGTTGCCCTGCCGGAAGTCGGCGGGCAGGAAGTTGTTCTCCCGCCGGAAGGTGTACGGATGCACGACGAGGCCGGCGTGGTGGGCGTCGTCTTGCCCGACCGCGCTCGAAGAGGCTGTTGGGCGCCGGTGCCGCAACGATGACCGCCCTCGGCCTGGGCGCCGCCTGGTCTCCTGGCCCGGCTCATGCGCAGACGTCGAGCACGAGAGCGTTGATCATCAACGACTTCGAGACCGAGCACACCGTGAACAGCTGCACGGGAGAGTTCGGAACGCTCAACCGAACCTTCAACGGGTCCGCTCACACCACCGTGAACCCGGATGGAACGGTGCACTTCAACGCCCTGATCCGCGCCGACGACGCCACCTTCGTACCGGACGACCCGGCGTCGCCGGTCTTCTCAGGCAAGGAGCTCGTCCACATCAGTCAGACGACGAGGGAGACAACCGCAACCTTTACGTTTCACGTGCGTCTCTGGGTCGAGGCTCCCGATGGCAGCAGGGCGTCCGTGACGGAGGTCGAGCACATGACGATCAACGCCAACGGTGGCAGCGTCGAGTTCGAGAAGCCGGTCCTGATCTGCCCGTAATGGAGATCTGCGACGGTGTGGCGGAACGCGTAACGACAGGCTCAGGACAGGACGGCGTCGAGGGCGGCGGCGGCGCGCCAGCAGTCGTCGTACGTGTTGTACAGCGGCGTGGGAGCGAGCCGGATGATGTTGGGCGGCCGGTCGTCGGCCCGGACCCGGTGCATTCGGAAGAGGGCCTCGGTCACCGCCGCCGCGTCGTCCACCATGACGCTCATCTGGGCGCCCCGGCGGTCGGGGTCCCGGGGCGTGATGATCGTGACGGGGCGGCGGACGGCTACCGCGTCGAGCAACCGTTGGAGGAAGCCGGTGAGGCGCAGGCTGCGCGCCCGCAACGCCTCCATCCCGACTTCGGCGAAGAGGGCGAGCGAGACGCGCACCGGGGCCATCGCCAAGATGGGCGGGTTGGAGACCTGCCAGCCCTCGACGCCGGGTACGGGGCTGAAGGCGAACGGCATGGCGAAGCGCGACTCGGGATCGTGCCCCCACCAGCCGCCGGGCCGCAAAACGCTCGGGTCGGCGCCGTGGCGCTGGTGCACGAAGCAGCCAGCGACGGCGCCGGGCCCAGCGTTGACGTACTTGTAGTGGCACCACACCGCGAAGTCGACGTTCCAGTCGTGGAGCCGGAGCGGGACGTTCCCGACGGCATGGGCCAGGTCCCACCCGACGCAGGCGCCGGCCCGGTGAGCGGCCGCAGTGATGGGCGGGATGTCGAGGAAGGCGCCGGTCCGGAAGTCGACGGCGCTCAGGAGCACGACCGCGACGGACGACCCCTCCCGATCGAAGAAGTCAGTGACGTCGTCGGTGCGCAGATTCTGTTCACCGGGGCGCGGCGTGAGGATCACGATGGCGTCCTCGGGATCGAGGCCGTGGGCCCGGGCCACGCCCATCACGGCGTAGCGGTCGGACGGGAAGACATCGGCCTCGATGACGATGCGGTGTCGGTCCGGGGACGGGCGATAGAAGCTGCGCAGCATGAAGTGGAGGTTGACGGTGAGGCTGTTCATGACCACCGCCTCGCCCGGGAGCGCACCGACCAGGCTGGCCACCGAGTCGCGCATCGTCTCGTGGTACGTCGCCCACGGGTAGCTGCCCTCCAGATGAGCGTTCACGCCCGACGACGCCCACGCCTCGAGCACCTCCTCCACGGCACCGCGGGCGGCGCGCGGCTGGAGGCCGAGCGAGTTGCCGGCGAGATAGGCGACGCCGTCGGGAATGCAGAAGAGGTCGCGGCGGCTGGGTACCGGATCGGCCGCCTCGAGCTCGGCCGCCAGTGTCGCCCCGGCCGGCCCCAACATGTCGACGTCGCCCACTTACACCTCGGTTCTGACGTCCCACAGCTCGGGGAACAGCACCAGCTGCAGCCGTTCCCGCAGGTACGGCACGCCGGCGGTGCCGCCCGTCCCGGACTTGAGCCCGATGATCCGCTCGACCGTGGTGACGTGGCGCAGCCGCCACTGGCGCAAGGCGTCCTCGAGATCGAGCAGATCCTCGCCGAGCTCGTACAGGTCCCAGTGCGTGTCGGGCTGGCGATAGACGACCAGCCAGGCGTCCACGACACTGCGGTCGGCGCGATAGCTCACCGACCAGTCGCGCTCGACGAGGGCGACGTCGACCGGTAGGCCGCGGCGGAACAGAAGCCGCACCACTCGGTCGTAGAGCGACGGTTCGTGCAGCACGGCGTCGAGGCGGGCGAAGCGCTCCGGCACGTGACGGAACGGCTCGAGGTAAACGGCGTCCCGGTTGCCGACGACGAACTCCAGCTCGCGGAACTGGAAGGACTGGAAGCCGCTCGACGTGTCGAGGGCGGCGCGGAAGGCGAGGTAGTCGGCGGGTGTCATGGTGGTGAGCACATCCCACGACGAGATGAGACCCTGCATCACCCGCTCGACACGCGCCAAGCTCTTGAACGCCGGGCCCAAGTCGTCGGCGTCGACCAGAGCCGACACCGTGTGCAGCTCGTGGAGCACCAGCTTGAGCCACAGCTCGGTGGCCTGGTGCTGGATGATGAACAGCATCTCGTCGTGGGCCGGCGTGCGGGGGCGCTGGGCGGCGAGGAGGTCGTCCAGCCCGAGATAGTCGGCGTAGCTGAGGTGGTGCCGGAGGTCGAGATGGGCGTCGGCGGCGCCGGCGTAGTCACGCGACGGCGTGGCGTTCACCGCCGCACCGTCTTGTGCACGACGTCGGCGATCCGAGCGGCACCGGCGGCGGCGACCGCCGCCACATTGGCCGGGAATTGGCGCTGGGCGGCGGCCCGCCGGCGGGCCACGGCGTAGGGAACGGTGGTGAAGCTCACCACCTCGTACAATGACTCGAAACGCTCCGGTGCCCACCCCTCCACGGCCTGTTCGGCCCGCTTGCCGAGCCGGAAGA
>JBKOXV010000341.1:0-4300 GCA_046725105.1 bacterium
CGCCAAGGTCCTCCGCAAGGTGGCGACCGCGCTCGCGGCCCACAGCGCAAGCGCCCCCGTCACCGTCGACAGCGACGACATCCGCAGCTACCTCGGTCGCCCGAGGTTCTTCCTCGAAGCGCCCGAGCGCACTGCCGTCCCGGGTGTTGCCACCGGCCTGGCCGTCACGGGAACGGGCGGTGACGTGCTGTTCATCGAAGCTTCGGCCTCGGAGGGCGAGCCGTCGCTGACCCTCACCGGGCAGCTCGGCGACGTCATGAAGGAGTCGGCGCAGATCGCCCTCTCCTACGTGCGCTCGCACGCCGAGACGCTCGGTGTGGCCGAGCCGGCCCTCGGACGGCGCTTCCACGTGCACGTCCCCGCCGGGGCCGTGCCCAAGGACGGCCCGTCGGCCGGCGTCACGATGACGACGGCGCTGGTGTCCCTGCTCACCGACCGGCCGGTCAAGCCCACCGTCGGCATGACGGGTGAGGTCACGCTGCAGGGCAAGGTGCTGCCCATCGGCGGGGTCAAGCAGAAGGTTCTGGCCGCCCACCGGGCCGGCCTGAACGAGGTCATCCTGCCCAAGCGCAACGGAGCGGATCTCGACGACGTCCCCGAGCGGGTCCGCAACGAGATGACGTTCTACCTGGCCGACACAGTCGACGACGTCCTGGCTAACGCCTTCGCCTGAGTCTTCGTCGCCGGCCTCCGCCTCGAGGTGACGGTTTTCCATCCCATGGGTGGATTTCCGTCACTTCGGCCGGAAAAGGCCGAAATTCTCCTCATCCGGATCACGAATGGCGCCGTATGTATCACGGGACGCACTCGGGAATCTGGTTTGGTGTCCCCCTGTGGGTCAGGTCGCCGGCCGGTACTCGGGAGCCGGCCGGTGGCCTCCCATAGGATTTCGGAGGCATGAGCCGGCCGGATCCTGAACGCCTCGCCGTGTGGCGGTCGTTCCTGGAAGCCCATGCCGCCATCACCCGCACTCTGGCCGAGGAGCTGGAGGCCGAGCGGGCCCTGCCGTTGAACTGGTACGACGTCCTGCTCACCCTCCACGAGGCCGGTGGCCGACTGCGCATGCAGGAGCTGGCCGGGCGCCTGCTGGTCAACAAGAGCAGCCTCACTCGCGTCATCGACCGCATGAGCGACGCCGGCTACGTCGAGCGCGAACCCAGCCAGGAGGACGGGCGCGGCCAGTACGCGGTGCTGACCCGGGACGGCCGCGACACGCTGCGCCGGGCCGCCCCGACCCACCTGCGGGGCGTCCAGGAGCACTTCGCCCAGTACCTCACGGACTCCGACGTGTTGGCCCTGCAGCGGGTGTTCGGCAAGCTGGCCGGCGCCGAGCACGGATGACCCTGCTCAAGGTTCTGGCCACCACGATCGTGGCCGCCATCCCGCTGGCCTTGTCGATGTGGGCGTTACTCGACGCCGCCCGTCGGCCCGAGTGGGCGTTCGCCCTGGCCCGCCGCAGCCGTACCGCCTGGGTGGCGGCCACCGGGTTCGGGATCCTGTTCTGCGGCCCGGGCGTCGTGATTTCGCTGTGGTACCTACTCAAGGTCCGGCCCGGCGTCGCCGCCGCCGAGTCCGGCCGGCTGTCGTAACCGGACAGATCGCCGAATCACTCGCCCGTGTACATGGCGGCGATCTCGGCGGCGTAGCGCGCCGTGATGCCTCGCCGCTTCAACTTGAACGTCGGCGTCAACAGATCGGAGCTCGGCAACCAGACGTCGGGCACGATCGTGAACCTCTTGACCTGATAGGCGCGCGTGAAGCGTTGATTGATCTCGTCGATGCCGCGCTGGATCTCGGCCCGTACCTCCTTGTCGGCGGCGAGGTCGGCAATGCTGGCATCGTCGCGGCCGTGGGCCGTCGCCCACTGCGGCGCGTAGTCCGCGTCGAGGGCGATGATGGCGGCGGGGAACTTCTGCCGATCACCCACGACGCACGCCTGGCCCACCAACGGCAGCGTGGCGAAGGCGGCTTCCAGGTTGGCGGGGCTCACGTTTTCACCGCCGGCGGTGATGATGAGCTCCTTCTTCCGGTCCACGATGCGGAGATAGCCCTCGGCGTCGAGCTCCCCGAGGTCGCCTGTGTGCAGCCAGCCGCCCTCCAGGATCTCGGTCGTGGCGTCGGGGGCGTTGAGGTAGCCGGGGAACACGTTGGGCCCGCGGGCCAGGACCTCACCGTCGTCGGCGATGCGGATCTCGACGCGCGGGATGGCCCGCCCCACGGTGCCGGGCTTGACCCGGTGCGGCTCCCAGCTGATGACGCCGGTCGACTCGCTCATCCCGTACACCTCGGAGAGCGGCACGCGCAGGGCCCGGAACCAGTCGATCAGCTCGGGTGAGATGGGCGCTGCCCCGCTGGCGCCCAGCACGAGCTCGGACAGGCCGGTGAGCTCGCGCACGGTGGAGAAGGCGACGGCGTCGAGGAAGTCCCACGTGTCCTGCTGCTCGTTCGTCAGCACGCCGTTGCGCTGGGCCACGACGAACTCGAGGGCGGCGGCGATGCCCTCGTCGAGGGCTGCGGCCCGGGCCGGGTCGGCGGCCGCCGCCGCCAAGACGCCCTGCTGCAGCTTCTCCCAGACGCGCGGCACCCCGAACATGAGGTTGGGCCGCACGGCCACGGCGAAGTCCCGGAAGCGCAGGATGTCGGGGCAGGGTGCGACGGTGAGGGCGTGCAGCAACGCCGAGTAGTGCGAGACGACGCGCTCGGCGATGTGCGCCATCGGCAGGTAGGACACCGTGCGCTTGGCCACCATGTCGACGGCGGCGCGGTCCACCACGGCGTCGGACGTGGCGCACACGTTGGTGTTCGTGATCTCGACGGCCTTGGCGGGTCCCGTGGTGCCGGACGTGAAGATGATCGTCACCACGTCGGCGGGCTGGCTCGCCGCGGCTAGCTCGTCGAGGTCGAGACGCCCGTGGGTCGAGAGCTCGGCCCACGAGCCGTCTTCGACGACGATCGTCTGCAGGCCGGAGACGCTCCGGCGCGCCGCGTCGAACCGATCGACGAAGCCGGCGTCCTCCACGACGGCCAGCGCCGCGCCCGTCACGCCGACGGCGTGGGCAACCTCCTCGGGTGAGGCGGTGTTGTAGACCGAGAACGGGGTGGCGCCCAGGAACAGGGCCGCTGTGTCGGTCAGGTGGAACTCGGCCCGATTGCGCATCATGAGGACGACCCGGTCGCCGCGCTCGACGCCGCGCTCGGCGAGGCCGGCCGCCACCGAAGCGACGTCGTGGGCGAAGCGGGCGAAGGTCCATTGCCTGGCGTCGTCGAAGGGGTCGGTGAGGGCGGTCACATCGCCGTGGGCCGCCACCGTGGCGAGGAACCGCCGCGTCACGGTGTCCGAGCCAGCCATGGCGTCAGTGTCGCGCGGCACCGGGGTTGGAGTGGCCGGGGTGGCTCAGGCACACTGGGGTCGCCACTTGACCGGCCGGTCAAGCCCTCTCGAGGAGACGGATCGCCATGCCTACCGCCGTCATCGTTGATGCCATCCGCACGCCGCTCGGAAAGCGCAACGGGCGGATGAAGGAATGGCACCCGGTCGATCTCGCCGCCGAGACGCTCAAGTCGCTCGTCGATCGCACCGGCATCGATCCCGGCGTCGTCGACGACGTCGTCATGGGCTGCGTCATGCAGGTCGGCGAGCAGGGCGTCAATGTCGCCCGCAACGCCGTCCTCGCCGCCGGCTGGCCCGAGACCGTGCCGGGCACCACCGTCGACCGTCAATGCGGTTCCTCGCAGCAGGCGGCCCACTTCGCCGCTCAGGGCGTCATCGCCGGTGCCTACGACGTCGTCGTGGCCGCCGGCGTCGAGGTCATGACGCGAGTGCCCATGGGCGCATCGATGGTCGACGGCAGGTACGGCTTCCCGTTCGGGCCCAAGATGACGGCGCGCTACGCGTCGGCCGGCGGCCTCGTGCCGCAGGGCATCTCGGCCGAGCTCATCGCCGACAAGTGGGGCCTCACGCGCGAAGAGCTCGACGAGTTCGGGCTGCGGTCACAGCAGTACGCCGCCCGCGCCACCAAGGAGGGCCGCTTCGAGCGGGAGATCCTGCCCGTGCTCGACGCCGAAGGCCTCTTGATGACCACCGACGAGGGCATCCGCGAGTCCACCCTCGAGAAGGTGGCCAGCCTGAAGCCGTCGTTCAAGGAGGACGGCAAGGTCACGGCGGCGAACAGCTCGCAGATCACCGACGGCGCCGCCGCCCTGCTGATCATGAGCGAGGAGAAGGCGGCCGCCCTCGGCCTCACGCCCCGCGCCCGCTTCGTGCAGTTCGCGCTGGCCGCCGACGACCCCCGCCTGATGC
>JBKOXV010000051.1:0-4050 GCA_046725105.1 bacterium
TGATGCGCCCACCGGCGCCCGTGCCGGTGATCTCGGCCGGGTCGATGCCGTGCTCGTTGACGAGACGGCGGACGACGGGCGACAGCAACCGGTTGTCGCCGGACGTAGGTGCCGGCGTTGAGGCCGCGGGGGCGGCAGGCGCAGAGGCCGGCGCAGGGGCCGCGGGCGCAGGGGCGGCCGGAGCCGAAGAGGTCGGAGCGGCGCTCTCCGGCGGAGGGGCGGCCGGAGCCGAAGAGGTCGGAGCGGCGCTCTCCGGCGCAGGGGCGGCCGGAGCCGAAGAGGCGGAGGCCGCATCAGACTGCTCCGCCACAGGAGGCGAGGGCGGCGCCGGCGGTGGTTCGGGGGCTTCGGCGGGTGGCGCCGGGGAAGTGGGAGGCGCCGAGGCGGGAGCCGAGGCCGCCGGAGCTTCCCCGGCGACAGGACCCGCCGAACTGGACCCCACGACCGCGATCACGGCGCCGACCTCGACCGTGTCCCCCTCCTGGGCCTTTATCTCCTGGAGCACGCCCGCGATCGGCGAGGGCACCTCAGTGTCGACCTTGTCGGTGGACACCTCGAAGAGCGGTTCGTCCGCCTTGACCTCGTCGCCGATCTGCTTGAACCACTTGGTGATCGTGCCCTCGGTGACGGTCTCCCCCAGCTGCGGCATCGTGACGTCGGACATCAGCCGTGCAAGCTCCTTCCGGTGAGGGCGATGAACGTCTCGCCGAACGCCTCCGACAACGTCGGGTGCGGCTGCACGAATTGCGCCACCTCGTCGACGGTGGCCTCCCAGTTGACGGCGAGGTAGCCCTGGCCGAGCTGCTCGGTGACCCACGGGCCCACCATGTGGACGCCGAGCACGCGGCCGGCCCTGCCGTCGGGCCCCTTCTCGGCGATGACCTTCACCAGGCCTTCGGTCTCGCCGATGATGTTGGCCCGGCTGTTGGCCCGGTAGGCGTCCTTATGGGTGACGACGTCGAAACCGGCTTCCTTGGCCTCCTCCTCGGAGTACCCGGCGAAGGCCACCTCGGGGTGGCAGTAGATGGCCCATGGCACCCGGTCGTACGCCACCGGGACGGGGTGTTCGCCGAGGATCTCCTTCACCACCATGATCGCCTCAGCGAAGCCGACGTGGGCCAGCTGCGGTCCGTCCCGGAGGTCGCCGATGGCGTAGACACCCGGCTCCCCCGTGCGGCACAGCTCGTCGATCTCGACGAAGCCGCGGTCGGTGACCTTGACCGCCGTGCCCGTGAGGCCGAGGAGGTCGGCGTACGGGCGCCGACCGACCGACACGATGACGGCGTCGGCGTCGACGGGATCGCCGCCCTCAACGAGCACCCGTGTCCCGCCGTTGCCCGCCGGTTCGTGGCCGACGACCTTGGCGCCGGTGCGGATGGTGATGCCGCGCTTCTGGAACGAGCGCACCACGACGTTGGCGACGTCGGCGTCGCAGCCGGGCAGGATCTTGGGAAGGAACTCGAGGATGGTGACCTTGGCGCCGAGGTCGGCGAAGGTCGAAGCGAACTCGCAGCCGATGGCGCCCCCGCCGATGACCACCACGCCCTTCGGGACGTGGTCGAGCATCAGGACCTCGTCGGAGGTGAGCACGATCTCGCCGTCGATGTCGAACCCCGGGATGGTGCGGGGCGCCGAGCCCGCGGCCAGGATGACGTTCGTGCCCCGGATGACGGCGGTGCTGCCGTCGCTGCCTTTCACGGTGACGGTGTGGTCGGCACCGAGCGAGCCGGTGCCGGTGTAGATGTCGATCTTGCGGCTCTTCATCAAGCCCGACAGGCCCCGGAACAGTCCGTCGACGACGCGCTGCTTGCGGGCCTGGCTGACGCTGAAGTCGATGGTGGGCTGGCCGGCTTCGATGCCGAACTCCTTGGCCCCGGCCACATGGCGGTACACCGCCGCCGTCTCCAGGAACTCCTTGGCGGGG
This sequence comes from bacterium, assembly GCA_046725105.1. Lineage (GTDB taxonomy): Bacteria > Actinomycetota > Acidimicrobiia > Acidimicrobiales > Ilumatobacteraceae > DASXAI01. The sequence continues at coordinate 1,925 of JBKOXV010000051.1, forward strand.
ATGCATCCCCGGTGCAGACAGGTGCCGCCCACCTTGTCCTTCTCGATGCACGCCACCTTCAGACCCGCGCTGGCGCCGTAGAGGGCGGCGGCGTAGCCGCCGGGTCCTCCACCGATCACCACCAGGTCGTACTGCTCGGCCATGCCGTCAGGGTAGCGGTCTGATCTTCGTCGCCATCCGTCCCGACAGGAACGACTTCTGTCGGCGAATCGACCGGATTCCGCGGTGTTCTCCCGACGGGAATCGTCGTTCTGGGCGAGCTACAGCTTCCACTGCCGTTGCGTCCCGCCCACGGCGAAGGCGACGTAGCGATCGCCGTCGCCCGCCGGGAAGGCGAGCGTGCAGTCGATCCCGACTCCCGGTTGGACGGGCTGGCCGTCGCACGCCGCTCCCTCTCCCGCGGGGACGGGCACGGGCGCCCGGGCCGTCGTGTCGCCCGTCACCACGAGCGACCACCCGCGGCCGGCGTCGGCGAACGCCTGGCTCGACTGCAGGTGGACCCGCACCACGACGAGCGTGTCGACCAAGCTGCTGCCCGCCACCGTGGCCGTCACCGGACCGACCTGCTGGCTCTGGCCCGGCGCCCGGATCTCGGGCACGGTGAGCTCGTCGCGATTGGCGATGACGCGCCACAGGAAGACGCCGCCGGCCACGAGGATGGCCACGCCGCAGCCGACGGCCAAGGCGATCAGCGTGCGGGTCTTCACGGTCGGGGGATGCTACGGGGGCCACCGGTAGAATCCCGTGCGTGGGACTGCGGGACCTCAAGCGAAGACTGACGACGGCTCCTGAAGAGCTGCACAACGAGACGTTGCGCCGGCGCTACCGCGTCCCCGGCACCACCCAGATCTCCGAGTTGCCCCTGCGGACGCCGTCCCGCGTCGCCGGCGAGATCAAGCGGATCCGCACCGTGCCCCGCTCAGGCGTGCCGGCGCTGGAGATCGTGGTGTGCGACGGCACCGGCGACGCCGTCGCTGTGTTCACGGGACGGCGAACCGTCGGCGGCCTCGAGCACGGCCGCGGGGTGCTCATCGAGGGCGTGGCTCACGACGAGCGCGGCCGCCGGGTCATCTTGAACCCGGCCTACACCCTCCTGCCGCGCGCTTAAGTCTGCGTCGCCGTCCTCCGCTTCGCTGCGGCCGGCTCCTGCTCGCTCCGCTCGACATCGGTGCTTCCGCGAGCCGGCGGCGCACGGCAAAGCCGGACGCCGTCGACGAAGGCGGTCAGGCGCCGGTCAGGATCTGGCGGACCTCCTCCTCGGAATCGGTGGTCACGAGCACCAGCACCTCGTCGCCGACGCGGATCATGGTGTCGCCGCGCGGGACGATGACGCGGTCGCTTCGCACCACCGCCACCACAGTCGAGTCGCGGGGCAAGCCGAGCTCGGCGATCTCGTGGTCGGCGGCCGGGGAGCCTTCGGCCAGCGTCACCTCGGCCAGCTTGGCCCGGCCCCCCTCGAAGGAAAGGAGGCGCACGAAGGAACCGACGCTCACTGCTTCTTCGACCAGGGCCGTGATGAGGTGCGGTGTCGACACCGAGACGTCGACGCCCCACATCTGGTTGAACATCCACTCGTTCTTCGGGTTGTTGACCCGAGCCACGACCCGGGGGACGCCGAACTCCTGCTTGGCCAGCAACGAGATGACGAGGTTGTCCTCGTCGTCGCCTGTGACGGCGGCCACCACGTCGGCCTTGTCGACCTCCGCATCGGCCAGCTTGCTCACCTCGCAGGCGTCGGCCTGAAACCACGTCACCCCGGCCGGCTCCCGGTCGGCGAGGGCCCGCCGCACGACGCTCGGGTCGTTCTCGATGAGCAGGACCTCGTGCCCGCCCTCGTGGAGCTGGGCGGCGATGAACTTGCCGACGCTGCCACCGCCGGCGACGATGACTCGCACGTCAGTGTCCTCCCGCTCTCGCCGGCCCGGCCAGCCGGGTGTCGATCGACGCCAGTTTGTCGCTCGCCACCACTAGGTACAGGACGTCGCCCTCCTGCACGCCGAGCTGGGGCGTGGGGATCCTGGCCACACCGAGCCGGCTCACGGCCATGATCCGGAGCTCGCCGTTGATCTCCAACTCGTCCAGCGAGTGTCCCGCCCATCCGGCCGCCACCACCCGTTCCACGAGCA
>JBKOXV010000230.1:0-6178 GCA_046725105.1 bacterium
CCTCTACGGCGTTCGAGAGCACGCTGATCCAAACGTGGGCCCGCGGCCGTAGCCGCGGGCCCACGCCGGATGGTCCAGCTCAGTGCGTCATGTCCGGGACCGCGTCGGCCTGATCGCCGTCCAGCAGGTGCGACTCCTCGCGTTTACGCGGGAGGAACAGAGCTACGACGAAGGTCACCACGACCAGCGCGAAAGCCACCCAGTAGGTGTCAGCGAAGGCGTCTGCGGCCTGGGACAAACCCTCCTCGACCCCGGCCGCGCCGATCTGCGAGGCGACCTGCGGGTCGTGCCAGGCAGCGATCGCCGGATAGGCGAGCTCGGCGTCCTTCAGGCCGTTCGTCAAGATCACCGACATCACCGCGACGCCGACCGAGCTGGCGATCTGCTGGGTGATGTTGAGCAACGTCGAACCGCGAGCGACCTCGGCCGCCCGGAGCGTCTTGAGTGCCGAGGTCATGATCGGCATCATCGTGCCGCCCATGCCCAGACCCATGACGAACAGGAGCGCGATCAGCATGGTGTACGACGTGGTGGAGGTGATTTGGGTCAAGCCGGCCATGCCCGCCGCGATGAAGACCAGGCCGAACGGCACGATCCGGCCGACCGGGAATTTGTCGGTCAGGGCTCCGGCGATCGGCATCGTCAGCATCGCGCCGATGCCTTGCGGCGCCACCAAAAGCCCCGCTTTCAGCACCGACTCACCGCGGACCTGCTGGAAGTACGTCGGGACCAACAGCAGGCCGCCGAAGAACGCCACCGCGAACAGGAACATCGTCAGGATACTGATCGCGAGCCTGCGATTGCGGAACAGCCGCAGGTCCAGCAGCGGGTGCTTCGGCTTGAACGAGTAGAAGACGAACCCGACGACCAGCACCAGCCCGATCAGCGCGGGGATCAACACCTTGGGCGTGCCGACCTCACCCTCGGCCGGGATCGACGAGACGCCGTAGAGGAACAAGGCCAGGCCCGGCGACAGCATCAGCATGCCGACGAAGTCGAAGGACTCCGACGGATGCGGGGAGTCCTTCGGCAGCACCACCAACGCGTAGATGAGCGCGATCACGCCGATCGGGACGTTGATCAAGAAGATCCAGTGCCAGCTGGCAGAGTCGATCAGCCAGCCGCCGAGGATCGGTCCCCCGATCGGGCCCAGCAGCATCGGCACGCCGAGGATCGCCATCAGGCGGCCCATCCGGTTCGGGCCGGCCGCCCTGGTCATGATCGTCATGCCCAGCGGCATCAGCATGCCGCCGCCGAAGCCTTGCAGCACCCGGAAGCCGATCAGCATGTTGATACTGGAGGCCATGGCGCAAAGCGCGGAACCGATCGTGAACAGCGCGATCGCGGTCATATAGAGGCGCTTGGTGCCGAACCGATCGGCGGCCCAGCCGGTGAGCGGGATGACCGTGGCCAGCGCAAGGGTGTAGCCGGTGACCGTCCACGCCACGGTGGAGTAGGGGAGGGGTTCGCCGGCCGATCCGAACGTGGTCTGGAACGTCGGTAGAGCGACGTTGACGACCGTGATGTCGAGAATCGACATGATGGCGCCGAGAACGACGACCCCGGCGACCTTGAGGATATCGCCGGTTATCCGCTCGTCGTCCGCAGCGGCTGTGGCAACCTCAGTCATGAGCTCTTCCCCCGTCCTGGTACGTCGGTGGCCACCCCTGGATCAGCGGCCGACGCATATCGCGTGTGTCCTGGAGTCCGATACTTGGATGCTGCCTTACCAAGCGTGCGCGGAGTCAGTCCCGAAGAGGGTGACGGCTCGCACACTCAGCCTGCCGTGTCCCTGTTAGGAGACTGGGACGGGAACTACCGGGCAATCGACCCTTCCCAGCTCGCGTGCCCGCCGCCGCCCTTCCACGCTGCGTCTAGGTCGCGCACTGAGCGCCGCTGAGCAGCACCCCTGGGCCTCCCCCAGCGCACCCATGACAACCGCGGATCCTTCCCTGGCGAGCCACCTGGGAGCACCCGGCCAGCCCCGCAAGAGATCGCTTCACCGTGTCAACGCTCCGCACGGACCCTCTCATCGCCGGACCGCCGCGGTCTCGTGATCGGGTGCACTTACCTGCATCACCACGAGCGTCAAGACGGGTTAGTGTCCGTCGACAGATGGATGGTGTGCCTGGTTGGGGGTACGCGCCACTGTCCTGCCTAGCCGTGGTCGGCGCTGTTGATCGTCAGGCGGACGGGTCCGGGTCAAGAGCCGCGCGTTGCGCGGTCGCCCGTGGCGACGCCGTAGGCGTTCTTGACCCCGGCCGGGCGCCTGCGAATGATCGAGCAGCCGGGTGGGCAGGCTCGCGGGGTCGTCAATGAGGGGTGCCGTCAGCCCGCGTGTGTGGATGCACCTCCTGCGGGTCGACCGGGGAGTGTTGGGTTGTGGGGTGCTGGGTGTGGGCGGGTGACAGCCAGACTTACCTCTGGGAGTACCTGCGGATCATCTATGGACCGGACTACACCGAGCCGGTGAACCTGCACCGGCGGGGCTCGGGCACAAGCGCTCGCTGGCCCTGCGTAAGCACGCGGTCGGCTCGAGGCGCTGGACCGGGTTGCGCGTGGTGAGCCACCGTGGCGCGTACATCAGTGTGTCTTGGCCGTGCTCGCGCTTGAGTCGAAGCCAGTGGACCCGCGGCTTTGACCCTCGATGCCGGCGCAGTCGACGCAGACCGCATGCCGTAGGCGCTCGCGCCAGGGTGGCGGCCGTTCGATGTCATGATCTTATGGCAAAGACAGGGACGGCCTCGTGCTCGTCGCTGAACCTCTCGAACCGAATGGTCAGCGGGGTTCCGACGGCCACGCGGTCCGCGTCGGCGTCTGTGATGTGCGACCACCACCATGGACCCTCGGCGAGTTCTGCGACCACGAGCACGGTCGACGTGTCCGCCCCGTGGCCGGCCGGTCGGCCGGGCACCACCGCCCAGCTGATGACCGACGCATCGCCAGACGCGGCCCGCCAGGTCAGGTCCGCGCTGGCGCAGGTGTCGCACAGCTGCGCGTGCGGGCTGGACGGGTGTCCGTCCGGGCAGTACCGGAGCAGGAACTCGCTTCGTGCGGTGCCCTCGAAAAAGGCAGCCGTCTCGTCGTCGCGAACGACGGGTCCTACAGGCATGGGTGGTTTCCTTCCGGTTCACGCCGGGTTCGGGCTGAGGATCAGCGTCGAGTGGTGGTCGAGCACGCCACCGTTTCCGCTGACCAGGACGATGTCGTGGTCAGCGACTTGGCGTTCGCCCGCTTGGCCTCGGGCTTGGATGACGCCCTCGGACAGCGGTGTCATGCCCCACAGGTAGTAGGACGAGAGCTGCCCGCCGCCGGTGTTGACTGGTAGCTTGCCGTTCGGTCCGAGTACTCCGCTGGCAACGAATGGGCCGCCCTCGCCCTTCTTGCAGAATCCGTAGTCCTCGAGGCTGATCAGCGCGGTGAACGTGTAGCAGTCGTACAGCTCGACGACATCGACGTCCTCGATGCGCAGGCCGGCCATGGCCAGGGCAGCGGGACCGGATTGGGCAGCCCCGGACACGAGTCCGTAATAGTCGCTGCGGCGCAGAAAGTGGCCGGGATGCGACTGACCCCATCCGTGTAGGTGCACCGGAGGCTGGGCCAGGTGCGCGGCTCGCTCGGCGGTCGTGACGATGACCGCGATGCCGCCGTTGGACACGAGGCAGCAGTCGAACAGGTGGAACGGGTCGGCGATGATTCGGGAGGCCTGGTGGTCCTCCAGGGTGATCGCGGTGCGCATCTGGGCGAGCGGGTTGAGCTGCGCCCACTCGCGCTGAGCCACGGCGACACGGCCTAGCTGTTCGCTGGTGGTTCCGTACGCCGTCATGTGCCGGCGGGCCGCTAGGGCGTACATCGGGTTGGCTCCGATGACGCCGCCGGCCGCGAGCAGACCCATCCAGCCGGTGGGTGTCCGCGCCGCGCCGCCGTAGGCGGCACCGGCGCTGCGGCTCTGCTTGAGCGGATTGTCGGCGAAGACGCACGCGACGACCTCTGCTGTGCCGGTCGCCACGGCCATGGCTGCGTACTGCACCATCTGCCCTGCGGTGGAGCCGAACGCCTGCATTTCCGAGAGCAGCTTGAGGTCGGCGAGTCCGAGATCGCGCTGTAGCGACAGGTTGACGCCGTTGGTGACGCCGGCCGACGTGAGGAGCCCGTCGATGTCGGACAGCCGCAGGCCGGCGTCCACTGTGGCGCGCCGGACGGCGTCGCCGGCGAACTGCGCGGCGGTGGGGCCGTAGACCTTGCCGATTTCGGTGATGCCGAGGCCGGCGATGACTGGCCGCCGGGCCGCCGGGAACGTTCGCGGTCCGGTCGGTGCGGTCGTCATCGTGCCTCCCAGACGGGTTGCCGCTTTTCGGCGAAGGCGCGGGGTCCTTCGGCGGCGTCGTGCGTCACCATCAGCTGCTTGCCCTCGTGCGCCGATGCGGCCCAGAACGCGTCGTCGGCGGCGACGTGGCCGTCGACGATGCCGTTGGCGATCCGTTTGCTGGCTTGTACCGCCAGTGGCGCGTTGGCGCAGATCCGGGCTGCCAGGTCGAGGGCGGCCCCCAGCAGGTCGGCCTGCGGTACGACCTGGTTCACCAGGCCGAGTTCGTGTGCGCGCCGGGCGGTAAGCGGTTCGCCGGTCAGGATGAGCTCCATCGCGATCTTCTTCGGAAGCTGCTGCGGCAGGCGGAAGACGCCGCCGGCGCCGGCGTAGATGCCGCGTTTCACCTCGGGTAGCCCGAACGAGGCGGTGTCTGCGGCGATCGCCAGGTCGCTGGCGAGCGTGATTTCTGTACCTCCACCGAGGGCAAAGCCGTTGACCGCGGCGATCGTCGGCTTGGAGATGTGGTGGCTGACGTATCCGGCGAATCCCCAGGAGGCGCGGGGCTGCTCGGTGACTATGAGGTTTTCCCCGCGGGCGACCGCCTTGAGGTCGGCACCGGCGCAGAACGCCTTGTCACCTGCCCCGGTCAGGACCACCGCCCGGACGTCCCGGTCGTTGTCCGCCTCCTCGAGGGCGTCGCCGAGGCCGACGGTGACGGCGAGGTTGACCGCGTTGCGTACCTCGGGCCGGTTGATCGTGGCGATCAGGACGTGCCCGCGTCGCTCGGTCAATACCGCCGGCGGGGCGTCGTTGGCCTTCATGCTGCCTTCCCATGGCTAGAGGTGTTGTCGTGGTGGCTGGAAGGGGCGGTCAGCGATTTCGGATGCCGGGCCGGCGCCGGCTCCTCCACCACACCGTCCGCGATGAGCTGGTCGACGCGGTCCTTCCCGAGGCCCAGGACGCGGTGGAGGATGGCGCGGGAGTGCTCCCCGGCCAGCGGCGCCGGTTCGAGCGGCGCGTCGGGGACGTGGGTGAACCGGGCGGGCAGGTTCTCCGTGGGTACCGGCCCGGGCAGCAGCGGGTGGTGCAACGTCCGGAAGAAGCCGCGCTCGAGCAGGTGTGGGTCCGCGAGGAGCTCGGTGACCCGGCGCATCATCCCGGCCGGGACCCCGGCGTCCTGCAGCTCGGTGGCTGCTTCGACCGGGGTGCGGGTGGCGGTCCAGGCAGCCACCAGCGCCTCCAGTTCGGTACGGTGCCGCTCGCGGCCGGCGGCGGTCGCGTACCGGTCCTCGGTCAGCAGATCCGGCCGGTGCAGGGCCTTGGCTAGCGCGGCGAAGTCGTCATCGCCGCGAACGGTGACGGCGCACCATTCGTCGTCACCGGCGCACGGAAACACGCCGCGGGGCGCATCGCCGGGCACGGCGTTCCCCACGGCTCGAATCGAACCGGGCTCGATGGACTCGAGGGCAAGCTGGTCGGCCAGCTGCCCTAGGATGACCTCGGCCTGGGCGACGCTCGCCGTGCCGCCGCGCCCGGTGCGCCGGCGCCGCAGCAGCAGCGCCAGCACGGCGACGGCACCGACGCGGGCCGCGACGTGGTCAGGGTAAATCGTGGAAGCATCGCTGTAGCCGCCTTCGCTTCCCGGGTAGTGCCACAGCACGGACAGGCCGGCCTCGGCGCGGACCAGCGGTCCGTAACCCATCCGCCGGCTCCACGGACCGTTCGGCCCGAACGCCGAGCTGTCGGCCATCACGATGCCCGGATTCACCTGGGACAGCACGTCGTAGCCCAGCCCGAGCGACTCCATGGTGCCCGGCCTGAAGTTGGACAGAACCACGTCCGCGGTCGCCACGAGGTCCTTGAACAGCG
>JBKOXV010000188.1:0-7466 GCA_046725105.1 bacterium
GAACACGTACCAGGTGTCACGGTCGGTCCACTCGGCCCAGCCGTCGGCCAGCGCCGCGAACCGCCCGCCAGTGTCGACCTCGTCGAGGGCCAGGCGCCACAGCAAGGCGCTGGCGTCGAGCATCTCGAGCGGCACCGCCTCCGAGCCGTCGTGGTGAATGCGCTCGTCGTAGATCCGCAGGGCCTCGTCGGGCCGGCCCGCTTCCAGGAAGAAGAGGGCCAGATGCCACCAGTTGTGCACGACGAAGAGGTTGCCCTCGCCCCAGTCGGCTTCTCGCGAGCGCAGGTGCCGGATGCCATCGTCGACCCGGCCCCGCATCTCGTGGGTGTGGGCGACGGCGTGCACGGCCCACACGTCGTCCGGGTTGCGCTCGAGGGCGGCGAGCCCCGCCTCCTCGGCCGCTTCGTAGCTCCCCGACTCCTCGAGCCCGAAGGCCTGCATGCCGAGCACGAAGCCGTACTGCGGATCGGCCGGGTCGAAGGCCAGGCGCACGCGGGCTACCCGGTCGCGCAGGTTGGCGGCGTCACCCAGGAAGAAGTCGAGCTGGTGGCCGACCTGGAGGGCCAGGAGGTCGGTGGGCCATCGGTGGAGCAGGTCGTCGAGGTGGCGGGCGGCGCCGTGCCAGTCGCCGTCGACCCACGCCTGGACGGCGGCGAAGTGGGCCTGTTCACGCTCGTTGAGGCGGCTGGTGGCGAGAGCGGCGGCGGCGCGACGGGCCCGCCGCACGTCGGGGAGGTCGGTGGAGCTGAGCGACAGATAGGCGTTGAGCACCTGGCCCATCGGGAAGTCCGGCTGCTGGGCGAGGAAGATCATGTCCCCGATGACGTCGGGGTGGTAGCGCAGCAGCCGGTCGATGGCGGCGTCGTAGCGCTCGGCCAGGTCGAGGTGACCGGTGACGGGCAGGGTGGTGGTTCCGATGCTCACGAGTATGCACCTACGCACGCGACGGTCTGGCGGTTCCGCTCCGGCGGGCGGATCATGGGGACATGAGCGAGCGCGATTCGTGGCATCAGACCCTCCACCATGTCGTCCGGGACGCCTTGTCGGCGGACACGACGCAGACGCCGGGCATGCGCCGACTGGAAGCCGTCTCCGGCGCGACGGTCGGCTCCGAGAAGCTCTGGATGGGCGAGACCCATGTGTCGCCCGAGACCGTTTCGGGCGACCATCACCACGGCGAGGCGGAGACGGCGATCTACGTGGTGTCGGGCCATCCGGTGTTCGTCTTCGCCGAGGGTGAGCGAGAGGTACGGATCGAGACGAGTCCCGGGGAATACGTGTTCGTTCCCCCCTATGTGCCCCACCGCGAGGAGAACCCTTCGCGCGACGAGCCGGCCGTCGTCGTCATCGCCCGCTCGACGCAGGAGGGGATCGTGGTGAATCTCCCGAGCCTGTGGCCCAACCGGCGCCCCGGCTCAGAGCGCTGAGCGTTCAGCGCCATCTCGCCGAAGAAGTCGCCCGTTCCGAGGCGGCGGATGAACCGATCGCCCACGATGACGTCGGCGTCGCCCTCGATGATCACGAAGAACCGGCCGGTGCTCTGGCCCTCGGTGACGACCTTGTCGCCGGGGTCGAACTCGATTCGCTTCCTGATGCTGGCCACCAGACCGAGTTCGCTCTTGCTCAGGTCGGCGAAGAGCGGCACGGCGCGCAGCAGGTCGACGGCGGGATCGGTCCGGGCCATGGCGCAAGGGGTAGATCACACCGCCAGAACCGAGGTCGTGATGGCGGCCAGCTGGAGCGAGGCCGCCACGATCGTGCACGTGTGGAAGACCTCGTGGAAGCCGAACACGGCCGGCCATGGGTCGGGGCGCCGCACGGCGAGGACGATGGCTCCCGCCGTGTAGGTGGCCCCGCCGGCGACGATGAGGATGGTGCCGGTCAGGCCGATGCGCTCGGCGAGCAACCCGAGGGCGGGCAGCGACGCCCAGCCGACGATGATGTACATCACCATGTTGACGCGCCGCAGCCACCACCACGGCGACCACACGCAGGCGATGCCGACCAGGGTGCCGAGCACGACGACAGCCAGCACGCGCCGTCCGGCGGCACCACCGATGCCGAGGAGGCACACCGGCGTGTAGGTCCCGACGATGGCGGCGTAGATGGCGCAGTGGTCGATCCGGCGCAGGTGCGCCTTCAGCCACGGGGTCAGCGGGCCCCGGTGGTACACCGACGACACGCCGAACATCGCCGCCATCCCGATGCCGTAGACGGCCACTGGCAGGCGGATCTCGGCCGACGCCGTCGCCACGCCGAGCACCGTCAGCAGCACCGCCAGCCCGAAGGCCCAGGTGTGGAGGCGACCCCGCCACACGGGGGCCTGGACCACCGCCGCTGGCTCCCACCGCGCCATGGGCACCAGGCTAGAAGGCGATGTCACACGTCGGTACGCAATCTCGTCGTGGGGGCATGGAAGCGAATCACACCTTCGATCCGATCGCTTCGGCCAAGACCATCCTGCTCACCACGTACAAGCGTGACGGTAGGCCCGTGGGCACGCCGGTGAACGTGGCGGTGATGTCCGGTGACGTCGCATATATCCGCACGTTCGACCCATCGGGCAAGCTGAAGCGGATGCGTCGCAACGCCGACGTGGAGGTGGCGCCCTCGACGTTACGCGGGCGGGTCACCGGCCCGGGCGTGCCGGCGCGGGCCCGCGTGCTCGCCGGTTCCGAGTCGGAGACCGCCGCCACCGCCCTCGCCCACAAGTACCCGCTGATGCACGGGCGGCTCATCCCCTGGTATCACCGGCGCAAGGGCCTGATCACGACGCAGATCGAGCTGACGCCGCGCTGATCTGCCGATGGACGTCGCCGCCGAGCTCGCCCGCCATCGGGACTTTCTGATCGGAGTGGCCTATCGCCTCCTCGGGTCGGTCCAGGCCGCCGAGGACGTGGTGCAGGATGCCTTCTTCCGAGCCGAGCGGGCCGACACGGAGGAGATCGCCGAGCCGCGGGCGTGGCTGACGCGGGTCGTGACCCGGCTGGCCCTCGACGAGTTGCGGTCGGCCCGGGTGCGGCGCGAGCGCTACGTCGGGCCGTGGCTGCCCGAGCCGCTGGTCGCGCCGATCGACGCCGAGGCCGACCCGGCCGACCGCGTGACGCTCGACGAGCAACTCAGCCTGGCCTTCGTCGCTGTGCTCGAGACGCTGTCGCCGGCCGAGCGGGCCGTGTACGTGCTTCACGAGGCGTTCGGCGTGCCGCTTTCCGAGGTAGCCGAGATCGTCGGGCGGACGCCGGAGGCCTGCCGGCAGCTGGCCAGCCGGGCCCGTCGCCACGTCCGCGACCGGGCGCCGCGGTTCGATGCCGATCCCGACGAACAGGCCCGGCTGGTGGAGGCGTTCAAGGCCGCGTCCGAGCAAGGAGATCTCGAAGCTTTGGCCGTCCTCCTGGACGAGGACGTCGTGCTGCGGGCCGACGGCGGCGGCGTCGTGGCCGCGGCCCGGCGTCCCATCACCGGTCGCCGGCAAGTGGTGCAGGTGCTGACCGCCGGGCTGCGCAACGCGCCGGGGGCGGCGATCCGAGTCATCCTCGTGAACGGCGAACCGGGCCTCCTCGTCCGCTTCGACGGCCGGGTCGTCGTGGTCGCCTTCGTGGTGACGGCCGGACGCATCGCCCACATCGACCTGGTCGCCAACCCGGAGAAGCTGGCGGGCGCGCTCGAGCTGTGACGGGCGAGAATGGCCCCATGCGCGTGTACGTCACCGGCGCCACGGGCTTCGTCGGCAGCAACGTGGCCCGGGTCTTCGCGGCTCACGGGGCCGAGCTCATCCGGCCCGTGCACCAGCACCGGCCCGACGACCTCTCCGGTGAGCCGGCCGTCGACCTCGCCGATGCCGAGTCGACGCGGGCCAGTGTCGAGGCGGCTCGACCGGATGCGGTCGTGCACTGCGCCATCCTCAACGACTTCGCCCGGCTGTACGCCGATCGCCGGGCCGGCTGGGACGGCTACGTCGGTGCGACGCGCAACGTGGTCGACGCCGCCAACGCCGTCGGCGCCAAGGTCGTGCTGGTGTCGACCGACTGGGTCTTCGACGGGACGCAGTCAGGTGCCGACGAGGCCACGCCGCCCAACCCGATCAACCTCTACGGCGTCCTCAAGGTGGCCAGCGAGCTGGTGGTCACGGAGCGGGCCGCCGACGGGGCGGTGGCCCGTATCTCCGGCGTGAACGGCGTCCACTGGGCCCGCCCCCGCGGGCCACGGAGCCAGGACGCCGGCTTCGGCTACTTCGTGGCGTCGCTCGTCGATCGGCTGGCGGCGGGGAAACCGTTCCTGGCGTGGGAGGGCGACAACCTCAACATGATCGCCACGCCGACGCTGGCCAGCGACGGCGCCGAGCTGATGTGGACGATCATCGAGCAGGACCACCGCGGCATCTTCCACTGCTGCGGCGGCGAGACCATCGGCCGCCGCCAGCTGGCCGAGCTGGCCGCCGACGTCTTCGAGCTCGATCCGTCGCTGCTCCAGTTCGGCCCGCCCCCGGCCGGAGCGCTACCGCCCGGGCCGGTGCCCTACGACACGAGCCTCACCGCCCCGGCCACGGTGGCCGCCCTCGACGTCGAGCTGCCCTCGGTGCGCGAGCAACTCACCCGCTTCCGCAGCGAGCTCCAATCGTTCTGACGCGCGTCCAGTGTCGTATAGACCCTTGACCGCGGGTCAGTTCGTTTGGGGGGGCGGGTCGATGCCAGCCGCTTGGCGCGCGTAGGCGGTGGCCCGGGCCATGTCGTAGTGGCGGCGGGTGACGATCCGCTGGGCGAACAGGCCGCCGCCCGACTGCAGGTTGGTGACCAGGTGCCAGCCGCCGAAGGCGTCGGCGGTGAGGTCGCGGATGGCGTGGAACAGGCGCAGGCGGTCCTCGGCGCTGAGCTCGGTGCCGGTGCGCATGTACTTCTCGACGTAGCGGCGGGTGTCGGGGTTCTCCAAGTCGGCGATGGAGGGCGCCGTCAGCACCGAGCCGCCGGCGATGTCGTGCAGATGGCGCACCATCCGCCCGAACTCGGCCGCCCCCTGGTACTTGGCGGCGTTCGTGAACAGCTCGTCGGGGTAGTAGAAGCCCTCCGGCGTGCACTTGGCATGGGCCAGGGCGGCCTCCATGCCAGCCCGGAGCAGGGTGGCGTGGATCGCCATCTCGTCGATCTTCTCGCGGATGTGGGCCACGCCGGCCAGGCCGTTGGCCTCGGCGATGAGCTGGGCCAGGCCCACCAGCTCGTCGGCCTGGCGCACCATGGCGGTGATGCCGCCGAGGCGCTCCCACAGGCCCAGCGAGTGGGCGAACACGGCGGCGTTCGCCGTCTGGCCGTCGAGGAACACCCGCTCGGCCGGCACGAACACGTCGTCGAACACGACGAACCCGTCGGGCATGCTGACCTGGCTGCTGACCGGGTAGTGCCGGACGTCGTCGCCCTTGGGGTGGTAGGTGGTGTTGATCACGCTCACCCCCGGCGAGCTCACCGGGACGGCGCACGTGATGGCGTAGTCCTCCTCGCCGGGCTTCATCGCCTTGGTGGGCATCACCAGGAGGTCGTGACACAGCGACGCCGCGCTGATGTGCAGCTTGGCGCCGCGGATCACCACGCCGCCGGGGCGACGTTCGACGACGTGGACGTAGGCGTCGGGGTCGTCCTGACGCGCCGGCGCCAGCGACCGGTTGCCCTTGGCGTCGGTGATGCACTCGGCGATGCGGATGTCGGCGGCGATGGCGTCGTCGACGTAGGCCTGGAGGCGGTCACGGTAGACGGGCTCGACGCCCGACAACCGAGCCGCCGCGGTGAGCAGCGTCATCAACGACTGGTAGGTGACGTTCAGCGCCAGGTCCATCTCGCCGATCAACTCGGCCCGCCGGCGCAGCTCCTCGGGGGAGCGGGGCGCCAGCACGAGGGGATTGCTGGCGCCCGGCTCGGCCGAATAGAAGCGGTCGTAGCCGGTGGCGATGGAGCGCGCCGGTGTGGCAAAGGCCGGCTCGGCGAGGAGGTCCTTGATTCGCCGGCCCTCGAAGTAGGTGGCCCGGTCGTCGTCGAGGGACGCCAGGTACTGGTCGCCGGTCAGCATGGCGTCAGCGCGAACCCCTCGTAGTCGTGGGCGGCGACCTCGTCGCACTTCTGCCGGTACACGCCGACACCGCCGATGTAGGGCATGAAGACGCGGACCTTACCGGCCACGTTGGATCCCATGTACCAGGAGTTGGCCAGCGGGTAGAGCGTGGTCTCGCCCACTTCGCGCACGTGGTCCACCCACTCGTCCTCGGCGTCGGTGGTGGCGTCGATCGCCGCGATCCCGCGCTCGCGCAGGTAGCGGATGCAGTCGGCGATCCAGTCCACGTGCTGCTCGATCGACACCATCATGTTGCTCAGCACGGACGGGCTCCCCGGGCCCGTGATCGTGAACAGGTTGGGGAAGCCGGCTGTGCTGATGCCGAGGTAGGTGCGGGGACCGCCGGCCCACTTCTCCTTCAGGGAGGCGCCACCCGTGCCGCGGATGTCGATGTTCGTGACGGCTCCGGTCATGGCGTCGAAGCCCGTTGCGTAGATGATGGTGTCGAACTCGTATTCCTTCTCGGTCGTGCGGATGCCCTTGGGAGTGATCTCGAGGATGGGCGTCGACCGCACGTCGACGAGGTGGACGTTGTCGCGGTTGTAGGTGGCGTAGTAGTTCGTGTCGAGGCAGGGCCGCTTGGTGCCCATCGGGTGATCCGTCGGGCACAGCAGTTCGGCGATCTCCGGGTCCTTGACGATCTGGCGGATCTTCTCCCGCACGAACTCCGCCGCCGTGTCGTTGGCCTCTTTGTTGTAGATGAGGTCGTTGTAGGCCAGCATCAGCGCCACGAGGTTGCCGCGGCCCCAGCGCTCCTCGTACATGGCGCGGCGCTCGTCGTCGGAGACCTCGAGCGCCGACTTCTCCGGCAACTCGACGGGGATGCCGAAGCCCGACTCCCGCGCTTCCTGGCGATGGGCGGGATAATCCGCCTTCATGGCCTCCACCACGTCCGAACCGAGGGGCCGGTTGCCGGCGGGGAAGCTGAAGTTCGGCGTGCGCTGGAACACGGTGAGGTCGTCGGCCTGCTCGGCGAAGATCGGGATCGACTGGATGCCCGACGAGCCGGTGCCCACGACACCGACCCGCTGCCCGGAGAGGTCGACACCCTCGTGGGGCCACTGACCGGTGTGATACGAGCGACCCTGGAAGGTCTCCCGTCCCGGGACCTCGGGCCACTTCGGCGTGGACAGGCAACCGGTGGCCATCACGCAGAACTGCGCCGACACGCGGTCTCTGCGGTCAGTGGTGACCGTCCAGCGCTTCGTCGCCTCGTCGAACACGGCCGACGTGACGCGAGTCGAGAGCTGGATGTCGCGCCGGAGGTCGAAGCGGTCGGCGACGTGGTTGGCGTAGGCCAGGATTTCGGGCTGCGGCGCGTACTTCTCGCTCCAGGTCCATTCCTGGTCGAGCTCGGGCGAGAAGGAATAGGA
>JBKOXV010000223.1:0-5385 GCA_046725105.1 bacterium
ATCCGGCCGGACAGCTCGAACGGCTCTCCGACCGGTATCTCTCTGGTCGTCCCCACCGCTGCCTCCTCCGGCGCCCGGTCCACTACCTGTCGTTTCCCCCCGGCGGCGCCCTGGTTCCCGGTCCGGCCGCTGTGATGTGACAATCTGCTCCCCGGCCGGCTCTGGTCGCCCGCCAGGCGGGCGCGAACCAGGACCGACGGAACGGGGAACAGCTCAGCATGGAGGAGTCAGACAGTGCCGTGATCGCCGATTCGCTGGATACGCCGGCGGCCTTCGGTGTCATCTTCGACCGGCACGGATCGACGCTCCTGCGTTTCCTGGCCCGCCGCGTCGACCCAGCTGAGGCCGAGGACCTATTGGGAGAAGTGTTCCGGATCGCCTTCGAGCGGCGGTCGACCTTCGAGCGGGATCGGGATTCGGCCCGGCCCTGGCTGTACGGCATCGCCGCCAACGTGGTGGCCAAGCACCACCGGAGCGAGGCCCGGAGGCTTCGGGCCATGTCCCGGGTCTCCACCGACCGGCGGCTGGAGGACGATCCGGCGGAGCGGGCGGTGGCGGCGGCTGATGCCAGCGCCCGCTGGACCCGGGTCATGGATGCCATCGGGACACTTCCCGAGGCGGAGCGACAGGTCCTCCTGCTCTTCGCCTGGGAGGAACTGAGCTACGACGAGATAGCCTTGGCCCTCGGCGTACCAGTGGGAACGGTGCGCTCCCGCCTTAGCCGGGGTCGGGCCCGATTGGCCGCATTGACGCGGGGCCGTGACACAACCACCGATGTGCCCCTCACTCCGTGCGACGCTGGAGGCGAGAGATGACCGACGACCTGGAGCCCCTTCGCCGGTCTCGCCCCGACCGGCTGCTGCCGGACGATCCTCCCGACCCCGAAATCCTGGTTCGGGAGAAGGCCCGTCTCATGTCGGCCATCACCGGGCGAGACGGCGCGGGCGAGCATCGTCGCAGCCCGTCTATCTACCCGCGACTTGCCTATCGGGACGAGGTGGCCGCCCTGGACTTCCTGACCCGAGCGTTCGGCCTCGTCGAACGCCGGGAATCGCGGATGGAGCACCCCGAGGGAATGCTGGCGTGGCTGGAGATCGGAGACGGCGTGGTCATGATCGGTCGGGCCGGGGAAGAGCGCCACGGCCTGCACAGCCCGCTGGAGGCGGGCGCTCCCACGGCCATGGTGAACGTGTACGTGCACGACATCGACGCCCACTACCGCAGGGCCGCATCGGAGGGAGCCCAGATCGTCATGCCGCTGGAGGACATGTTCTGGGGCGACCGGCGCTACGAGGCCCTCGACCTGGAGGGGCACCGGTGGCACTTTGCCGAGCGCGTATCCGAGATCCGGGCTCGTCCGCCGACCCGGTAAGTCAGCGCGAAGCTTGGACCTATGGCCACGCCGGCCAGCCCACCGTCCACTCGGAGGCGAGCGTCATGAGCAGATCCGTCGTGGTCACCGGCGCGTCGACCGGGATCGGTCGGGCGTGCGTGGACCAGCTGGTCCGCGCCGGCTTCACGGTCTGGGCCTCGGTACGGACCGACGAGGACGAGGCCGCCCTGCACCGCGACCACCCGGAGGCGGTCCGCGTGCTCCGGCTCGACCTGACCGACCCAACCTCGATCGAGGCGGCCGGCGAGCTGGTACGGGCGGCAGGCCCGCTGCACGGTCTGGTCAACAACGCCGGGGTCGCCCTGCCCGGCCCGCTGGAGTACCTGCCCGTCGACGTATTCCGGCGGCAGATCGAGGTCAACCTGGTCGGCCAGCTCGCCGTCACGCAGGCAATGCTGCCGGCGCTGCGGCTGTCCCGGGAGCGGGGCGAGGACGCCCGGATCGTGATGATCGGCTCGATCGGCGGCCGGATCGCCGGCCCGATGCTCGGCCCGTACCATGCCTCGAAGTTCGGGCTCGTCGGGCTGACCGACAGCCTGCGGGCCGAGCTGGCGCCGTCCGGGATACGGGTGGTGCTGATCGAGCCGGGCGCGGTGGCCACGCCGATCTGGGGCCGGGGCACAGCCGCCGCCGACGACCTGGCGAAGACGCTGCCGGCGGGCGCCGAGCGGTATGCCAAGCAGATCGCGGCCACCCGAGCCAACGCGGCCCGAAGCGCGGCACACGGCATTCCGCCGGCCCGGGCCGCCCAAGCGGTGGTACGGACGCTGACCGCCCCGCGTCCGCGCCCCCGGCGCGTCGTCGGGCCGGACGCGACGGTGGCGGCGGCGCTGGTGCGCCTGCTTCCGTACCGCCTGCTCTACCGCCTCGCGGCCCGGTAGCGGACGTGTGACAGCCGGGCCGTCGGCACCGAGCTCGGCCACCGCTCAGCGACGTGGCTTGATAGTGAAGATTCTGCCAGCAAAGAGCGCTGCCGTTCGTTACGGAGCGTCATGGGCCACACGCTTGTAACCCCCACGCACTCATCGGCGGCGCTGCACAGTGGCCTCGCCTCCAAGCCTGCCGCAGCCGATCCATGCGACAGCCGCGACACGCCGAACGGCGCGCTGCTGAGAAGAAATTTGGCCGCGACTCTTTGTGACGGATCTCGGCGTCCGTGCCGCTTCAAGATTAGTTCGGATAAGACCGCGCACGCCCGGCACACGTTCGCGCGCCGCGAGGGCGAGCAGGCCTGGGTGCTGGCCCACCCCGGACCGGCGCCGTACGGGCGGGATCCGGGACCGCCGCCACCGCTGCGTGGACTGCCCGACGAGGCCCGGCTCGCCAACCATCGACGACCGCAGTCTGACGATGACGGAGCGGCCGCGAAGCGGGCAGCCCTGCGCAAACAACTGGATCAGCTCGGCCGAGCCCAGACGAATCTCATCAAGCAACTAGAGGCGTACGAGCCGACTGGGGACAACGACCTCCATACCGAATGGACCGCGGCGCTGCAACGCCGGTTCGCCCAGATCACGGCGCAACGCGCGCAACTCGCTGCGGCGCCGGCTGCTCGCGCGCCGGCACGCGGCATCCGGCCTGCCCGACGCGGCCAGCGCGGAGGAGGCGGCGATCGACAGGTTCGAGCGGCAGTCGGTCATCCGCGGGCTGCGGGCGCTTCCCCGCCGGTACCGCGAGGTCCTCGTGCTGCGCTACTACCTGGACTGCTCGGTCGAGGACACGGCCGGGCTGCTCGGCCTCAGTACCGGTGCGGTGAAGGCCTACGCGTCGCGGGCTCTGCAACGGCTGCGGACCCTGATCGAAGAAGAGGCTCCGGTCGAAGGAGAGGTGGACAGGTGATGCGCGACGACGACCTTTCGCCAGCGGCTGGGCCTCGCCGCCGGGGAGTTCCCGGTGCGTGGCTGGCCGGTCGAGCTGCGGCGGCGGGTGGTCCACCGGCGACGCGCCAGGGCCGGGGTCGCGTTCGCGGCCGGCGTCGCGCTCGCGGCCGGGGTGGCAGTGGCGGTACGCGTGGTGGCCGGCTGGATCCCCGGGCCGGACCGCGCCGCGACGCCGGTGGTCACGGCGAGCGCCGCCGACTACGTCGGCAGCGTCTGGCTCCTGACGGACGTCGAGGAGGGGGGACGGTCCTTCGCGATCCCCGCCCACAAGAAAGCGCGGATGGCTCTGCTGCCGGACGGCCGGATCCAGATCGACGACAGCGTCAACGCCGTCGGCGGAAAGTTCACGAAGACGGCGGACGGGTTCGAGGTGCGTGACACCTACACGACCGCTGTCGGAATCCTCGACGTTGATCCGGTGCGTGCGGCCACCATCAGGGGAATGGACGCGCTCGCCCTCGGCAACCTGGACGGCGCCACGCCGACGCGTGGCCCGGCGCGGAACACGGTAGTCAGCGCGGACGGCGCCCGGCTCGTGATCCAGACCGGCACGTTCCGCCTCACCTTCGTCCGGACCGGTCCGGCGGGCACCGCCGGCCTGCAGGCCCCGCCCGAGCCCTCGGCCACGCCGAGCTGAGCCGGACCCGGAACGGTGGGCGTCCGCTCATCAGGCAGCCTGGTCGCCTCCCGGTAAGGGCGCGGCCGCGCCGGCATCGATTCGGCGCCCGAGCCGCTGCATGTGCAGCGACGCGTCTCCTGCCGCGGCGCGCTGGTCGTTGCCAAGCAACGCATCCACGTCGGCATCGTCCACGCTGGACGCACGCTGACCGTCCAAGCCGCGGACTCCACCTGGCGGGTCTACGACGAGGACGGCCTGGACGCCGAGGTCGCCCGCACCACGACGAACCCCCCATCGCCAGGTTCAAGGTCCACAAGCCGAACCACCCCGCCGCCCGAATCGCCCGGGCACCGCCCCTATTCCGATCAGTGGATCCGCCACAACCCGCGCTGGTTCGTAGTACTCTGCCATGATCGTCTAGCCGGAAGTGACACCCAACAAAAGACGCTGATCCGTAACGGATCAAGTGGAGCCCGGCACAGACGCTCCCGTCACTGTCCCGTCACAGACGCTCCCGTCCCGGCACGTCTCTCAAGACGGCGTGGCAGAGACAAGCCTGACGAGTGGGGCGAGTTCATCCTGGAAGCGGCCGAGCCGCATGCTGGGAAGGCGTGGACCGATTCCGGAAGGAACCGAGACCGTCGGCAGCTCAAGCAGCGGGCGATCGGGGAGGTGCGCCGGGTGCCGTGCCCGCCGGTGCTGACCGGGATCATCCGCAGTCACATTGCGAGGTTCGGCCTCGGCCCCGGCGGGCGGCTGTTCGTTGGGGAGCGCAACAAGGCGGAGCTGCCGGTGCTGACGATCAACCGGATCTGGCGGCAGGCGCGGGCGGCGGTGTTCACCCCGGAGGTGTACGCCTCGCCGCTGGCCGAAACACCCTACGACCTGCGGCACGCCGCCGTGTCCACGTGGCTGAACGCGGGGATCTCGCCGACGCAGGTTGCCGAGTGGGCCGGTCAGTCGCCGGAGGTGTTGTGGCGCAACTACGCGAAGTGCCTTGCCGGCGGGGAGGCGGAGCTGCAGCGCCGGATGGAGGCCGGCTACGGCGGCCGGCGGGATGCGCCGAACTTCGGCACCTATTCGGCACAGATCGTCGTAGAGGGCCGGTAACGGCCAGAGGCGGTCGGACAACCGTTCGAAGTCGCTGATTGCGTTTGTGCTGGTCAGCGGCCCGAAAGTCCTGGTGAGATCTTGTGCCCCCGACAGGATTCGAACCTGCGCTTTCGCCTCCGGAGGGCGACGCTCTATCCCCTGAGCTACGGGGGCTCAGCGACGAGAAGCCTAGCAGGCACCGCCGAAGCCTGACCAACCAGTTCGGCGGCGCGCCTGGTCAGCTCGCCTGGATCTGTTTGACCATGGTGTCGATCAGGTTGATCTCGCCTTGCTGGCTGGCGACCATGGTTTGTGCCAGCCAGGTCACGTCGTCGTTGTGCGACAGCTTCAGGATCTCCTGGGCCATGTGGATGCCGCCCAGGTGGTGCTGGCGCATCAGC
>JBKOXV010000179.1:0-7357 GCA_046725105.1 bacterium
ATCCAGCGCCGGACCCCGGCCGCGCCAGGATCGTCGAGGCGCCACCACTCGACTCTGCCGTCGTGGTTCCACTCGCCGCATTGGGCGAGCTCGGCTCCCATGAACAGCAGCTTCTTGCCCGGCTGGGTCCACTGGTAGCCGAAGAGCAGCCGCAGGTTGGCGCGCTTCTGCCAGTCGTCACCGGGGACCTTGCCGTAGAGGGAGCCCTTCCCGTGCACGACCTCGTCGTGCGACAGCGGCAACGTGAAGTTCTCCGACGGCCAGTACATGGAGCGGAACGTGAGCTCGTTGTGGTGGAAGGCCCGGTGGATCGGATCGTGGGACAGGTACGCCAGCGTGTCGTGCATCCACCCCATGTCCCACTTCAGGCCGAAGCCCAGGCCTCCCACATAGGTCGGCCGCGACACGGCGGGCCACGCCGTTGATTCCTCGGCAAAGGTCTGCACGTCGGGCACGGCCTCGTAGATCGCCTCGTTCAACTGGCGCAAGAAGGCGATCGCTTCGAGGTTCTCGCGACCGCCGAAGCGGTTCGGGAGCCACTCCCCCTCGGCGCGCGAGTAGTCGAGATACAGCATGGACGCCACGGCGTCCACTCGAAGGCCGTCGACGTGGTGCCGTTCGAGCCACCACAGGGCGCTCGAGATGAGGAAGGAGCGCACCTCGTGGCGGCCGTAGTTGAAGATCAGGCTGTCCCAGTCCGGATGGTGGCCCACCCGCGGATCGGCGTGCTCGAACAGGTGGGTGCCGTCGAAGTAGCCAAGGCCGAACTCGTCCGATGGGAAGTGCGACGGCACCCAGTCGAGGATGACTCCCACGCCGTGGTGGTGGAGGATGTCGACCATCGCCATGAAGTCCTGCGGGGTCCCGTAGCGGCTCGTGGGCGCGAAGAACCCAGTCACCTGATACCCCCACGATCCGTAGAACGGGTGCTCCATCACGGGGAGCAGCTCCACGTGGGTGAACCCGTTGGCGACGCAGTGCTCGGCGAGCGCGGTGCCGAGCGTTCGGTACTGTGGACGCCCCGTCGCCGGGTCGAGGCCGTGCCCCCACGACCCGAGGTGTACCTCGTAGATGGAGATCGGAGCGGCCAGCGCGTTGGCGTCCCGTCGCGACGCCATCCACTCTCCGTCGGACCATTGGCAGTCGTCGACGTCCCAGACCTTCGACGCCGTGCGGGGAGGCACCTCGGCGTGGAACGCGAACGGGTCCGCCTTGTCGACGCGGTACGAGCCATACCGGGAATGGATCCGGTACTTGTACGCCGATCCAGGCGGGAAGCCCTCGACCACACCGGTCCAGATACCCGACGACCTGACCGGCTCGAGGGCGGCGTCCCGCCCCGACCAACCATTCACCTCACCCAGGACGACAACCCGCTCCGCGTTCGGCGCCCACACCGAGAACCGAGTTCCGGCCGGCGTGACGTGGGCACCGAGCTTGTCGGCCAAGTGGTAGTGGGTGCCCTCGTTGAACAGGTGCACGTCGAGGTCGGACAGCCACGTCGTCATGGCGTTGCCATCCCCGGCCCGGGTGACACGGGCGCCAGCTCCGCCAGGGCCCGCACCGGGATACCGACCCAGTCCGGCCGGTGATCGAGCTCGTAGCGCACCTCGTAGCAGGCCTTCTCGAGCAGGAACAGCTCGAGGAGCAGGCGCAGGTCGTCCCTGCTCTTCGGGACGAAGGCGTGACGCTCGGACGCGCTCAGATAGCCGGCCACGTATCGGTTGCCCACCCGGGACCTCCACATGCGGGCCCAGTCCCCGAGCCGTTCGTTGGCGGCGGCGACGTCGGGCACGAGGCCCATGTCGACCTGCCGGCGGAGGCCGACGTGGACGGCGTAGTCGAAGCTCCGCAGCATGCCGGCCACGTCGCGCAGCGGCGACCGCTTGATGCGGCGCTGGCCGACGGAACGGGCCGGCTCGCCCTCGAAGTCGATCACAACGAAGTCAAGCCCGTTCCACAGCACCTGCCCGAGGTGGAAGTCGCCGTGGACGCGGGTACGGAGGGCCTCGATCTTGTGTCGGCGGACCTGGTCGAGCCAGGCGTAGAGCTGGGCTTCGTCGATCCCGTCGACGAGCGCGACGACGTCACCGGGCAGGCTGGCGCGCCGGGCGCGCAGCGCTCTAAGGGTGGAGCGGGTCTCGTTGAGCACACTCTGGTAGAGCGATCGCTGGTAGTGCGTCGTGAACGGGTCGGGCATGAAGGCCGGGTCGTCCGCCGACTGAAGGGCGATGTGCATCTCGGCCGTCCGCTGGCCGAGCAGCTCGATCGACGCAAGGAACGGCGCGAGGAGGTCTCCGACCACCTCGGGCCGGTCGTCGTCGTGAGCGAGCAGGTCGAGGGACAGCAGCGCGGGATCGAGCGAGCCGGGCCGGGCCAGCGCCTCCTCGAAGAAGCTCGTGAGACGATCGAGGGCGTAGGTCCACGCGTCGCCCTCGTTGGGCACGAACTCGTGGATGACGGCCACAGTGATGGGCTCTCCGCTCTTGCGAACGTACTCGACCGACCCGAGCAGCGCCGGCGTGTTCTCGAAGCCGGTCTCGCTGAGGTGACGGCCGACCTCGAGGTCGGGGCTCACGCCGTCGCCCAGCCGTCGGTACAGCTTGAGGAGGGCGTGCTCACCGAGCCGCATCGAGATGTTGGACTGCTCGGCGCCCAGCGACGACACCGACAACTTGCCGTCCCGGACGATGCGTCTCAGGGATGCGCTGCTCCTCCCCCGCATTTCCCCTCGCTCACCCGGTCGCGGCCGCTGGCGGGTGGCCACCTTGGCCAGGGAGGCGGTCACCGTCGGGTCGGCGAGAGCGTCGACCAGCAGGCCGTCGTCACGCGTCCCCTCCCGCCATCTGGCCCTGGCGATGACGAGATCGGGGCGCTCGGTGCTCACACTGGCGGCATCGTCACCAGTGACGACGGCGACCGGGACGGCGTACAGCTCGGACTCGCCCAGGGTGAACTCGACCGAGACTACGAGCAGGTCCGCGAGCGCAAGGCGTCCGTCGCGAAGCTCGATCGAGTCGACGATGGTGACCGTGCGAATGGTCCGGGACTTGCTGGCGAACCACCGACCGCGGGGCAGCCAGGCGGTGAGGGCCCGCTCGAGTGAGCCGCGGGCGCGACCACCTACCAACGCCGCTCCGTCGGTGAGCACGACGAGCGGCAGGTCCGCCTGGGGGGTTGCGACCACCGGCTCCGATCGCTTCTGTGTGAGTCGGAACCAGTAGAAGCCGTACGGAGCCAGGGTGAGGTAGTAGGAGTCCTCGCCGATGGGAGCGAAGGGGGTCTGGCCGAACAGCTCGACCGGTGTGGCGCCGGCCCTGGCCCGTAGATCGAGCTCGACGGCCTGGGCGTGGCGCGACAGGTTGGTGACGACGAGGATCTCGTCGCCCTCGTCGCCCGCTCGGGGCCTCCGCACGAAGGCCAGTACCTTCGGGTTGTCCGGATGGAGGAACTCGAGCTCGCCGCGTCCGAAGACTCGATGGCGCGTACGGAGCGCGATGAGTCGGTGCATCCACCACCACAGCGAGCTCGGGCTAGCCCGTTGGGCATCGACGTTGACGGTCTCGTAGTGGAACTGAGGATCGATGATCACGGGCAGGTACAGCTGCTGCGGATTGGCCCTCGAGAACCCGGCGTTGCGGTCGGCGCTCCAGTGCATCGGCGTCCGCACGCTGTCGCGGTCGCCGAGATAGACGTTGTCACCCATGGCGATCTCGTCGCCGTAGTAGATGATCGGCGTGCCCGGTAGCGAGAACAGCAGGGCGTTCAGCAGCTCGATCTTGCGGCGGTCCTTCTGCAGCAGAGGAGACAGCCGGCGCCTGATCCCCACGTTGATGCGGGTCTGTGGGTCGCTCGCGTAGGCGCGGTACATGTAGTCGCGTTCCTCGTCGGTGACCATCTCGAGGGTCAGCTCGTCGTGGTTGCGCAGGAACATCGCCCACTGGGCGTTGGCCGGGATCGGCGGCGTCTGCTCCAGAATGTCGACGATCGGTCGGCGATCCTCCATCTGGAGGGCCATGTAGAGCCGCGGCATGAGCGGGAAGTGGAACGCCATGTGGCACTCGTCGCCATCACCGAAGTACGCCACCGCGTCCTCGGGCCACTGGTTCGCCTCGGCGAGCAGCAGGCGATTGGCGTACCGGCTGTCGACATACGCCCGCAGCTTCTTCAGGAACCCGTGGGTCTCGGGCAGGTTCTCGCAGTTGGTGCCGTCCCGCTCGTAGAGGTAGGGGATGGCATCCAGGCGCACCCCGTCGACGCCCAGGCCCAGCCACCGGTCGAGCACGCGCAGCACGGCCCGGTGGACCGCTGGGTTCTCGTAGTTGAGGTCAGGCTGGTGCGAGTAGAAGCGGTGCCAGAAGTACTGGCCGGCGACAGGGTCCCAGGTCCAGTTCGACGACTCGAAGTCCTGGAAGATGACCCGCGCCTCGCTGTATCGGTCCGGCGAATCGCTCCATACGTAGAAGTTCCTGTGGTTGCTTCCCTTGGGCGCCCGACGGGCCCGCCTGAACCACGCGTGTTCGTCGGAGGTGTGGTTGATCACCAGCTCGGTGATCACGCGGAGGCCGCGGGCATGGGCTTCCTTGAGGAAGCGCTTGACGGCCGCCATGTCACCGTAGGCGGGGTGGACCCCGTCGTAGCTGGCGATGTCGTAGCCGTCGTCCCGCAGCGGTGACGGGTAGAAGGGCAATAGCCAGACGGCCGTGACACCCAGGTCCTGGAGGTAGTCGAGGCGGCTGGTCAGGCCCTCGAAGTCGCCGACGCCGTCGCCGTCGGAGTCGGCGAAGGCCTTGACGTGCAGCTGGTAGATGACGGCGTCCTGGTACCAGAACGGTTCGTCGTGGCCGGTGTCGGCGATCATTGCTCCTCACATGAAGTAGTCGAAGTTGTGCTCCGTTCGTACGTGCCGGCGCAGTCCCATCACGTGTGCCGGCATCGACGACGGGTCGAGCTGCACGAAGTTCCGCGCGCCGTGCCAGAGATAGTGCGCGTTCCCGATCTCGTCATGGACCTGGAACGTGACGTCATGGTCGACGCCCAGGGCGTCGAGGTCGAGATCGACCCAGCCGGCATGCGTGTGGTATGGGTCGAGGTTGACGACCACGAGGACGACATCGCCCGGATCGCCGGACGCGGGGTCGCGCTCCGACTTCGAGTAGCAGAGCAGCTGGTCGTTGTCCGTCCCGTGGAAGCGCAGGGTGCGGTCGTGCTGGAGCGCGCGGTGAGACCGGCGGATCTGGTTGAGGCGGGTGATGACGGGGCCGATGGTGTGTGGCGAGTCGAGGTCCCACACCCGTAGCTCGTACTTCTCGTTGTCGAGGTATTCCTCCGACCCCGGCCGGGCGTCGTGCTCCAGCAGCTCGAAGGCCGGCCCGTAGATGCCGTAGTTGGCGGTGAGCGTCGCCGCCAGGACCAACCGGCTGAGGAAGACCGAACGGGTGCCGATCTGCAGCTGCTCGGTCAGGATGTCAGGGGTGTTCGGCCAGAAGTTCGGGCGGAAGTAGTCGGCCACGTCGGTCCGGGTGAGCTCGGTGAGGTAGTCGGTCAGCTCCCATTTCGTCTGGCGCCACGCGAAGTAGGTGTACGACTGGGAGAAGCCCAGCTTGGCCAGCTGGTACATCACCTTGGGTCGAGTGAACGCCTCGGACAGGAACAACACGTCGGGATGGTCCCGCTTGACCCCCGCGATGAGCCACTCCCAGAAGCGGAAGGGCTTCGTGTGGGGATTGTCGACGCGGAAGATACGGATGCCGTGGTCGATCCAATGGTCGACGACGTCGCGGAGGGCGGCCCACAGGCCCGACCAGTCGGCGCTCTCGAAGTCGAGGGGGTAGATGTCCTCGTACTTCTTCGGCGGGTTCTCGGCGTACTGGATCGAGCCGTCGGCGCGATGGCGGAACCACTCCGGGTGCTCCCTGACCCATGGATGGTCCGGTGAGCACTGGAACGCGAGATCGAGAGCCACGGCGAGCCCGAGGCGGTCCGCTTCCGCCACCAAGTCGCCCAGGTCGTCGGCGCTGCCCAGCTCGGGATGGATCGCGGTGTGCCCGCCATCCGAGGACCCGATCGCCCACGGGCTGCCCGGGTCGCCCTCACTTGCGGTCACCGAGTTGTTGCGCCCCTTCCGGCTGGTGACGCCGATCGGATGGATAGGCGGGAGGTACACGACGTCGAAGCCGAGGTCGGCCACGTAGGGCAGCCGCCGCATGCAGTCCCGGAACGATCCGTGCCGCCCGGGCTTGTCGGCGCACGACCGGGGGAACAGCTCGTACCACGCCGAGAAACGGGCCCGCTCGGGATCGACCTGAACTACGAGGTCGCGTCCGTAGGAGACGGCACTGGAACGCTCGCCCCAACGACGCATCGCGTCCTGGAGCGGCACGCCGTCGAGGACGCCGGCGACGTCGCCGTGCTCCAGTGCCATCGCGACGGCGTCGATGACCGCCGAATCGGGCTGGTCGACGCGGGCGGCGGCCTCCCGGAGCAGCTCGAGTCCGGTCAGTGACTCCACCCGCACGTCGAGGCCCGCGGCGTGCTTCTTCGCCGTGTCACGGCGCCAGGTCTCGAACCGGTCGATCCACGCCGTCACCGAGTACACGTATCGGCCCACGTCCGGCGCCACGAACGAGCCCCTCCACCGGTCGTTGACGAGGGCAGCCATCGGTTCGGCGAACCACTCCGTATCCGCCTCGGCGCGCCACAGCAGGTCGGCAGCGAGGGCGTCGTGGCCGTCGGTGAAGATGTCGGCCTCGACGACGATCTCACCCACAGTGCGCTTGGCCGCGAAGCGCCCACCGTCGACCTCAGGCCATACGCGCTCGATGACGACACGAGGCGTCGGGTGCCGGTCTCTCATTTCCACCGAGAGCGTGGGCGTCACCACGTCTCGACCCTACCCACGACGCTGGCCCGGTAGCGGACGCAGCGCGAGATGTGGGCCCTACCTGTTCCGCGTCGTCCCGCGATCGCCGTTGCCATGCCGGGTTGCCATCGCGTGACGACGACGTCGCGATCTCGTGCGGAACTGTCGTCTTTGTTCCGCACGGGTGACCACACCGCCGGACTCGACCGACGGATTGGGCTTGGCGCCTGAGCAGGCCTCTTACCTCAGCGGGCGACTACTTCAGGGGGCGTCGACGGCGTGAACCGGTACAGCTTCTCGGCGTTGCCGCGCATGATCTTGTACTTCTGCTCGTCAGTGAGGTGCGCGGCGTCGAGGCGTTCGTGGGCAAGCTTCAGCGAGTACGGCCACGTCGTGTCGGAGTGTGGGTAGTCGCACTCGATCATGATGTTGTCCTCGCCTACGACGTCGATCAGTTTCAGCCCGGTCGCGTCGTCGATGAAGCAGCCGTAGAAG
>JBKOXV010000018.1:0-7319 GCA_046725105.1 bacterium
CCCGCTGGTCGCGCCGCAACGATGGGATCGTCGCTCGGGCCAGGTCGAACAGAGAGTGCACGTTGGTGCGCAGCATGCCGTCGACGTGGTCGCGACTGGTGCGCGCCGCCGGCGCGTTCGTGCCGGTGCCGGCGTTCGCGACGACGACATCGAGGCCGCCGTAGCGCTCGAGGTGGGCGGCGACGATGCGGTCGGCGGCGTCGACGTCGGCGACGTCGGCGGCGAGCGCGGTCACGTCGTACCCGTCGCTGCGGAGCTTGTCGCCGCTTGCTTCTAGGCGCCCGGCGTCGCGCGCCACCATCGTGACGCCGTAGCCCTCGCTGCCCAGCACGGCCGAGACGGCCAGCCCGATCCCGGCCGACGCACCGGTGACGATGGCGGAGCGATCCATGGGCGCCCTAGCCGTTCTGCATGAAGGAGGCCTCGATGAGGCGGTCGAGCTTGACGGCGTCACCCCACCCGGGATCCTGCGGGTGCGAGTAGTGATCGCGGGCCGCCTGCTCGGCGGTGCGGGGCTCGCCAGCGGCGATGGCGTCGTAGAGCTTCTCGTGATCCTCGGCGCTCACCTGCCGCGCCGTCGGCTCGGCGAACGACCCGAGCTGCGAGCGGCGTCGAGCCAGCGTGTCGACGTGCGCCGTCCACAGCGCCTCCAGCGAACCGACCACGAGCACCATCGGCTCGTTGCCGCAAGTGGCCACCATGTCGACGTGGAACTGGCGCGCCAGGCCGGTGTAGGTCTCGGCGTCGTCGATGGCCGCCCACGCCGCGTCGAGGGTGGCGCGCAGCCGAGGAAGCACGGTGGTCTTCCGATCAGTGCGGGAGGCGCACGCCGCCGCGCAGGCCGGCTCGAACGCCAGCATGGCATACAACACCTCGCCGAGCGTGACGGCGCGCGACTGCAGCACGAGCCCGAGCATGTAGGCGGCCTTGGCCGGCTGCGGACGGTGGACGATGGCGCCGCCGATGTTGCCCCGCTTTACGGTGATCAACCCTTCGGTCTCGAGGATGCGAAGGGCCTCGCGGATCGGAGGCATGCTGACACCGAACTCCTCGAGCAGCTCCTCCTGCTTGGGCAGCATCGACCCATCTTCCAGCTCGCCCGACAGGATCCGGTCGCGCAACACACCCGACACCATCTCCGCCAGCCGCGGCGGGCGAAGATGCTGCCTGACGATGCTGTTCGCCACCTCGGTCACGTTATCCGGGAGGGTGCGCGCCGGCCGGGACCAGGCGGCGTCACCGGCCGTATCCGAAGATCCGTTGGGCGTTGCCCGCGAGGAGGGCGTGACGTTCGTCGGCGGGCACGTTCGCGAAGGAGGCGTTGATCGTCTTCCACGAGTACGGCCAGTCCGACGTGATGTGGGGGTAGTCGTTCGACCACAACATCCGCTCGACGCCGACGCGGTGGCGGTTGTCGATGGCGTAGTGATCGGTGATGAAGGCCGCCGGGAAGTGCTGCTTCATGTACTCGCTCGGCATCCGGCTGAGCTTCACGTCCTTCAGTGACGACTTCGAATGGCGCAGGTAGTTGTCGTCGGCCTGCTCGGCGAAGTACGGGATCCATCCGCAGTCGACCTCGGCCAGCACGATGGTGAGATCGGGGAAGCGGTCGAGCACGCCTGCGAAGATGAACTCGAGCATCCGGCGGGGCGCGTCATAGAAGTGGCCGGTCCCCGGCAGCGACTTGGCCGCCAGCCGGCCGGGCAGGGCGTTGCTGAGCCCGATGTGGATCGTGAGGGGCTTGCCGCTCTCCACGACGGCCCGCCACAGCGGATCGTCCTCCTCGGAGATGGTGGTGTCGCCGTGGGGGTAGCACTTCAGGTTGAAGGCCACGATGCCGGGCAGCTCGGCGACGCGTTCGAGCTCGGCGACCGCCTCGGCCACGCCTCGATTCGGCAGCGTGGCGGCGCCCCCCAGCCGGTCGGGCGCATACGAGCAGAACTCGGAGAGGAAGTCGTTGTAGGCGCGCACCATGGCGTGGTGCAGCTCGGGGTCTGCGGTGCCGGCGATGTAGGCGCTCGGGTAGCCCGACGGGAAGAGCACCTCGGCGTCGACGTCGTCTGCGTCCATCTCGTGCACCCGCGCCTTGGGGTCGTATCCGCCGGGCTGGATCTCGTCGAAGTACAGCCACTCCCGCATGTCGTCGGGTCGTCGGCCGGCGGCGGCCCCCCATCCGAACGGGTGCGGGACATCGAAGCCCTCGATCACCCAGGCGTCGCCGCCCTGGTCCGGGAAGTGCTCGATGCGCGGGACCCGGTCCCGCAGCGCCGCCGGCACCCGCGACGTCCACAGGTCGCCCGGCTCGTTGAGGTGGCCGTCGGCCGAGATCAGCTTGTACTCGCGAGGCGGCGTCGTTTCTACGGGCATCGCAGATCCCCCATTGCTATTCGAGCAGTAATGATTGCTAGTTTAGCCGCGATGGGGGTCCGACCGAAGTCCACGTACGTCATCAGCATCACTCCCTTCACGGCCGACGGTCGCCTGGACGAGCCCGGCTTCCGGGC
This sequence comes from bacterium, assembly GCA_046725105.1. GTDB lineage: Bacteria > Actinomycetota > Acidimicrobiia > Acidimicrobiales > Ilumatobacteraceae > DASXAI01. Next base: position 2,505 of record JBKOXV010000018.1, read on the forward strand.
CCATCTCCAGCGGCTGGCGGCCGCCGGCATCGGGGTCTATGTCGGCGGCGGCGGGAGCGGCGAGGCGTACACCCTCGACGCCGGCGAGACCCGCCGGGTGCTCGAGATCGCCGTAGAGGAGCTGAAGGGCACCGTGCCGGTCCGCTCGATGGGCACCGAGCCGCGCACCGCCGCGCAGCTCGTCGACTACATCCGGCTGGCCGCCTCGATCGGCGTGGACGCCACCCAGGTGTACTCGCTCGACGTCGGCCATGGGCACCAGCCGACGATGGCCGAGATCGAGACGTACTTCACCGACATCCTCGAGCCGGTGTCGGCGCTCGGCGTGCCGGCCGTCCTGTCGACCCACCAGTCGGTCGGCTACCGCATCCCGATCGACATGATCGCCCGCCTCGTCGAGCGCTTCGGACTCGTCGGCGTGAACTGCAGCCACGGCGACCCTGGCTATCTGGTGCGCCTGATCGACGCCGTCGGCGACCGGGCCGAGATCCACGTCGGCGGCCCCATCCAAGGCCTCACCGCCCTCGCCCTCGGCGCCGAAGGGTTCCTCACGTCGGAGGGCAACCTGGCGCCGCGCTTGTGCGTGTCCGTCATCGACCAGTTCGAGAAGGGCGATCTGGCCGGCACGTTCGACGCCTTCGCCAAGGTCGTGCGCCTCTTCGATCTCCTGTACGGCAACGGGGGCATCCGCGCCACCAAGGCCGTGCTCAACCACTACGGCCGGGCGGGCGGCTACCCCCGCAAGCCGCAGCTGCCCGTGGCTGCCGACGTCGTGGCGTCGATCGTGGCCGCCGTCGACGCCATGGGCATCCCCGCCATCGAGGGTTGGCCGGCCCCGGCCGTCTGAGGCTGTCAGCGGAGGTTCGACACATCCGAACCTCGCCTGGCCAGCTCGGTGGTGGTCGGTCGCTACTCCTGCGAGGCGGGCACCTTGCCCTCGGTGATGAAGATGCCGCGGAACATCTCGGGGCTGGTGTCGGTGTCGGCCATGCCGCGGGTGATGCCGCCGACGTAGTCGTAGTAGCCGCTGACGGCCGGATCGTTGAACACCGGGATGATCGAGTAGAGGCCCTCGGTGACGATCTTCGACACCTGCTTGTAGTACCCGTTGGCCTCGGCCTGGGTGGTGGCGGCGGACGCCTTGTCGAGCAGCTCGCGCACGCCCGGCACGTCCTGGTGGGCGGCGTTGGTCTGCCCCTCCTTCAGCAGCACCTGGCGCATCGAGATGTCGGGCACGGCACCGCCGGTGGCGAGGGGCGACGACGGCGCCGCTCCCTGCTGGTACAGCATCGGGAGCGTCTGGGCGGCGTCGACCAGCTGCAGGTCCATGTTGATGCCGACCTTCTTCAGCTGGCCCTGGATGAGCTGGCCGAACTGCACGTACGGCGCCGAGGACGAGCCGATGATCGACTTGAAGTCGACGCCGTTCGGGAAGCCGGCTTCGGTGAGGAGCTGCTTGGCCTTGTCGGGGTTGTAGGGCCACATGTTGTCGAGGCCGGGGTCGTAGGCCGGTGACTCCTTGGCGAACATCTGCCACGCCGCCCGGCCGTAGCCGGCCGACAGCGCCTGCACGGCGGCATCACGATCGATGGCGTAGGCGATGGCCTGGCGCACCTTTAGGTTGTCGAACGGCGACGTGGCCCAGTTGATCACGAGTCCCTTCACGACGGCGGAGTAGCCGATCTTCACCCGCAGATGTTCTTGGGCCTTGATGGTGGCCACATCGGTACCGAGGTAGCTGCCCATGTCCTCCTCGCCGGCGCGCAACGCGTTGAGCTGCGCCGCCATGGCCACTTCGGTGAAGTCGATGCCGCCGAGGCGCGCGGCCTCCTTGTCCCAGTAGCCGGGCCAGGCCCGCACCGACATCTTCTCCCGCGGGAACCAGTCGCCGTTGATGGCGTACATGCCGGCACCAACGGGCTTCTTGCTGAACTCGGCACTGCTTCCCGCCGCCTGCGCCGCCGTCGGCGACACGATCATGCCGGGCCGGTCGGCCAGCTGGACGAGGAGTGAGGCGGGGGCGTTGGCCGTGAGCATGATGTCGGCGGTCTGCGGGTCGACGACGGTGACGCCGCCCACCATGCCGAGGCGCGTCTTGATGTTGGAGTCGGGGTCGTTGATCGCTCGCTCGATGCTGAACTTGACGGCGTCGGCGTTGAAGGGCGTGCCGTCCTGGAACGTGACGCCCTGTCGCAGCGTGAGGCGCACCCGATCCGGCAGCACCTCCCACTTCGTGGCGAGGCGCGGCTCCAGCTCGCCGGTGAGAGGATCGGTGGTGATCAAGGTGTCGTAGAGGACGTTCAGCTGCGGGTACTCGGTCTGGGTGCCGACCTTGATGGGGTCGTAGCTCGTACCCCGCATGGCGCCGAACCGAAGGATGGCCGTGCGATCGGCCGCGACCGTGGTCGACGTCGGCGTGGCCGTCGTGGCGGTGCCACCTCCGGCCGTCGTGCCGGCGCCGCCCGAAGTCGTGGCCGAGCCGCCCGACGAGTTGTCGCCGCCGCACGCGGCGATCACGCCCGGAAGCGCCACCAGTCCGACGGCACCCAGTTGCAGCACTCGCCGGCGACTCAGCTGACCGTCGCCGCGATCGTGACCAGACGGTTCCATGTGTATGGCTCCCCCTCAGCGGTTCGCAGCCCCCACGGCTGACCGTTCCTACTAAGACTATAATCTTAGCTAGTCAACCTGCAAGGACGCCGAGGGGAGGCTAGGGGCTGACCGAGGGCCTGACCAGGCGCTCGGTTCGTCCGCCCCGGCCGCGGATCCGACGAAAGGAACGACGCGTGTCATCTGCGCCGAGCGGTCTGGAGGGCAAGGTCGTCGTCGTCACCGGGGCAGCCGGAGGAATCGCTCGCTCCACGGCGCTGGCATTCGGGCGCGAGCACGCCCGGCTCGTTCTCGCCGACGTCGACGAGCCCGGTCTCCAGTTAGTGGTCGGCGAACTGGCGGCGTCCCGCGTCGCCGTGGAGCCGGTGGCGGCCGACGTCACCACCGCCGAAGGCGCCGAGCGGGTCGTCGCCCGGGCCGAGGCGCGCTTCGCCGCCCTCGACGTGCTGGCCAACGTGGTCGGCGGCAGCCGTCCCGGCCAGACCGTCGCCGAGCTCACGAGATCGGACTGGGACGGCCTCATCGCGTTCAATCTCACGTCGACGTTCCTGATGTGCCATTTCGCCATCCCGGTCATGCGGCGGGGCGGCGGTGCCATCGTGAACGTGGCCTCGGGCGCCGGCCTCAACGGGATGCCCCGCAACCCGGGCTACTGCGCCGCGAAGGCGGGCGTGGTCGGCCTCACGAAGGCGTTGGCGATCGACCACGCCGCCGACGGGATCAGGGTCAACTGCGTTTCACCGGGCGCCGTGCTCACCCCGCTCATGCGACGCAACCGCTCGCCGGAGGAGATCGAGATGCTGGGCCGGAGCGCCCTTCTGGGCCGGGTGGCCGATCCCGCCGAGCTGGCCGACGTGATCGTCTATCTCGCCAGCGACCAAGCCTCCTACCTGACCGGGAAGACCATCGAGGTGGACGGCGGCGGCCGGAGCTGGGGTTGAGTCTTCGTCGCCGACCGCCGCTCCGCTTCGGTTGCTCGCTCGTCCAGCGGCGCCCGGCACGAGCCGGATGCCGCCGATTTTCGGCCTCATCGTGGCCTTTCCTAGTAAAGACATGTAAGTATGTAATAGGAAAAAGGACTGCGCACCTTGGGGGGAGTTCACATGCGACGAGGCGTCCACGTCCTGGCACTGCTGACGACCGTGGGACTGGCGGCTGTGGCCTGCGGTGGCGACAACACCGCCGGCACGCCGACGACGGCCGCGGCCACCACCGCCGCGACACCGTCGACGACCAGTGCGGCCTCCTCGACGAGCGCTCCGGCGGCGCAGGGGTGTACCGCTGATCGCGCCGGCGGCACCGTCACTGTCGGCACGTTTGGCTCGCTCACGAGCTTCGATCCCGTGGCGTCGCCGGCGAGCGGCACCGGCGGCGGTGTCGAGATGTCAGCGGTCTACGACACCTTGATGCGCTGGAACCCCGATACCGGCAAGCACGAGGCACGCGTCGCCGAGTCGCTGGAACCGAACGCCGACTACACCCAGTGGACGCTCAAGCTGCGGCCGGGCGTGAAGTTCGGCGACGGCTCGCCGCTGACGGCGGAAGCAGTGCGGTGGAACGTGGCCCGCCATCAGGAGCCGAAGAACAACTCGCGCGCCCTGGCGCTGACCCAGACGATCACGGGCATGGACGTCGTCGACGACCGCACCCTCGTCTTCCACCTCAGCGAGCCGTGGGCGCAGTTCCCGTACCTGCTCGCCAACGAGCCCGGGATGGTGATCAACCCCGCCAAGGCCCAGGCGCTCGGCGCCGAGTTCGCCAAGATGCCGACGGGCGGGGGCGTCGGGCCCTACGAGGTCACGCGGTTCGCGGCGGGTGAAGAGATCGTCATGCAGGCCAAGACCGACTATTGGGACGGGCCCGTGTGCATCGGGCAAGTCCGCTTCATCCGCGTCCCGGGTGGTCAAGCGACGTACGACGCCTTCAAGAAGGGCGAGGTGGACATCGCCCTCATCCGGGAGCCGAAGGTCAACGCCCAGATCCGCGCCGACGGCGTCGCCTACACCAGCACGCCCGACAGTGCCGGCGCCGTGCTGCTCGTCAACAACGGAGCGCGTGGCACCACGCCACCCACCACCGACCCTCGTCTGCGCCAAGCCGTGCTGCACGCCATGGACGTGAACCTCTACAACCAGCGCATCAACGACGGCACGGGCAAGCCGACCTCGGCTGTCATCTCCGACACGTCTCGCTACTACCAGGGTC
>JBKOXV010000216.1:0-6011 GCA_046725105.1 bacterium
AGACGGGGTCGCTCGCCGTGTTCCTCGGACCCGCCGACCAGGCGCCGCCGATCCTCGTGGTGTTCCTCGTGCGCTGGCTGCTGTTCCGAGTGGAGTTCGGCGCCGGACTCATCAAGCTCCGCGGCGACCGCTGCTGGCGCGACCTCACCTGTCTCAAGTATCACCACGAGACCCAACCGATGCCGGGCCCCTTCAGCTGGCACTTCCATCACCTGCCGTCCGGCCTCCACCGCGTCGAGGTCGCCGCCAACCACGTCGCCCAGCTCGTGATCCCGTGGCTGCTGTTCGCGCCGCAGCCGGTCGCGAGCGCCGCCGGGCTCGTAATCGTGATCACCCAGATGTGGCTCGTGCTGTCGGGCAACTTCTCGTGGCTGAACTTCATCACCATCGGTCTGGCCGTGATGGCGTTCGACAACGCGTGGCTCGACGTGATCCTCCCGGTCGACCCGCCCGCCCTGCACGGCGCGCCGGCGTGGTTCGCGGCCGCCGTCATCGGCCTCACCGTCGCCGTGGGGATCATGAGCTACTGGCCCGTGCGCAACCTTCTCTCGCGCCGCCAAGCCATGAACGCCAGCTTCAACCAGCTGCACCTCGTCAACACGTACGGCGCCTTCGGCAGCATCACCCGCCAGCGTCACGAGATCGTGATCGAAGGCACTGCCGACGAACCGGGACCGGGCGCCACCTGGCACGAGTACGAGTTCAAGGGCAAGCCCGGCGAGGTCGGGCGCCGGCCCCGCCAGTTCGCGCCCTACCACCTCCGCCTCGACTGGCTGATGTGGTTCGCCGCCCTCTCGCCGGCCTACGCCGAGCGGTGGTTCCCGGCGCTGGTCGGCCGGCTCCTCGAAGGCGACCGGCCCACGCTGCGGCTGCTGCGCATGAACCCCTTCCCCGACGAGCCACCGGCCTGGATGCGGGCCCGCATCTACCGCTACCGGTACACGACGCGGGCCGAACGCAGGGCCACCGGTGACTGGTGGGTCCGCGACCTGGTCGGCGACTACCTGAGGCCCGTGGCGGCGACCGCTACGGTCGACGGCGATGCGGATCGCCATGGTCAGCTGGGAGTACCCGCCGTTGGTGGTGGGCGGGCTGGCCGCCCACGTCGACGGCTTGTCCCGAGCCCTGGTCCGGGCCGGGCACGAGGTCGTCGTGCTGACGCTGCACCACCCTGACGTTCCCGACGACTCCCTCGTCGAAGGTGTCCGGGTGCTGCGGGCCCGCACCGACCTGCCGTGGCTGCCCGACGACAACTTCCTGGCCAAGATGAGCTCGGCCAGCCACAAGGTCGTGCAGCTGGCGAGGGCGCTCGACGGGTGGCGGCCCGACCTGGTCCACGCTCACGACTGGTTGGTGGCCTGGGCGGGCGACGATCTGCGGGCGCTGTGGGACGTGCCGTTCATCGCCACGATCCACGCCACCGAGAAAGGCCGCCAGGGCGGTTCGATCCCGCCGGGCCAGCCATCGGGCATCCATTCCGTCGAGTGGTGGCTGACGTTCCAGGCCAACTCCGTCATCACCTGCTCTGAGTTCATGCGGCGCGAGGTGGTGTCAGCCTTCGACCTGCCCCCGGCCAAGGTCCACATGGTGCCGAACGGCGTGGATGCGTCGGTCTGGGCGCCGCCCTCGCCGCCGCCGCCCCGCGGCGCCGACGGACCGCTGGTCGTGTCATGGGGCCGGGTGCAGTACGAGAAGGGATTTCAGACCCTCGTGGCCGCCCTGCCCTTGCTCCGCTTCCGACATCCGCGCCTGCGGGTCGTGATCGCCGGCCGCGGCACCCACCTCGGCGAGCTCGAGGCACAGGCCCAGCGGCTAGGCGTCGACCACATGGTGCGCTTCCCCGGGTTCGTGCCCGACGACGAGCTGCGCCACCTCCTCCACACGTGCTCGGCGGCGGTGATCCCGTCCCTGTACGAGCCGTTCGGCATCGTCGCCCTGGAGGCCCTGGCGGCGGGCGCGCCGCTCGTGGCGGCGGCGGCCGGCGGCCTGGTCGAGGTGCTCGACGGCACCGGCGCCGGTCTCCTGTTCCCGCCCGGCGACGTGGACGGTCTGGCCCGGGCGCTGGAGCGGATGCTGGCCGAGCCCGAGCTGGTGGCCGCCAGCCATGCCGCCGGCCAGCACCTGGTCGACAACGTCTACAGCTGGGACGCCGTCGCCGCCGCCACCGTGCCGCAGTACACCGCCCTCCTCGCTCCGAAGTAAGACGTCACGTCCGCGAAAGGCCTCCGCCATCGGCCCGCCATCAGGCCGCCGCTACCGTGCTGGCGATGAAGGCGCTGCGCAGCTTCAGTGTCCGCCCCCGCCTGCCCGAGGCCGTCACGGCGCTCGAGCGCCTGGCCATGAACCTGCGCTGGTCGTGGGACGAGCGGACCCGTGATCTGTTCCGCTGGGTCGACCCCGACGGCTGGGACGCCTCCGTCCACGACCCGGTCCGGCTCCTCGGCGTCGTGCGGCGGGAACGGCTCGTCGCCCTCGCCACCGACCCGGGCTTCCTTCGCTACCTGTCCGAGATCGACGACGAGCTGACTCGTTACCTCACGGCGCCGCGCTGGTTCCAGAGCCGGGTCGGCGACAGTCCGCTGCGGCAAGTCGCCTACTTCTCGCCGGAGTTCGGCCTGTCCGAGGCCCTCCCCCAATACTCCGGCGGCCTCGGCGTGCTCGCCGGTGACCACCTGAAGGCGGCGTCGGACCTGGGCGTCCCTCTCGTCGGTGTCGGTCTGCTCTATCGCAACGGCTACTTCCGCCAGCGCCTCAGCCTCGACGGCTGGCAGCAGGAGCAGTTCCCCATGCTCGATCCGTATGCCATGGCGCTCACGCGGTGCGAGGACGTGCGCGTCTCGGTCGAATTGGCTGACGAACGATTGACGGCACAGATCTGGCAGGCCGCCGTCGGGCGCACACCCCTGTACCTCCTCGACGCCGACATCGACGAGAACTCGGCTCAGGTCCGCGCCGTCACCGATCGCCTCTACGGCGGTGACACGGAGCACCGCATCCGCCAGGAGATCCTGCTCGGCATCGGGGGCGTGCGCGCCCTGCGGGCGCTCGGCATCGACGCTCAGGTCTTCCACACCAACGAGGGCCACGCCGGGTTCCTCGGCCTCGAGCGCATGCGCGAGCTCGTAGCCGACGGGCTGACGGCAGCCGAGGCCATCGAGGCGGTGCGGGCCGGCTGCGTCTTCACGACGCACACTCCCGTGCCGGCCGGTATCGACCGGTTCCCCCGCGACCTGATGGACCGCTACTTCAAGCCGCTCGTGGAGCATTACGGCTACACGATGGAGGACCTGATGACCCTCGGGACGCGAGCCGACGAGCCCGAGGACCGCTTCAACATGGCGGTGATGGGTCTGCGCCTGGCCGGGCGGTCGAACGCGGTGGCCGCCCTCCACGCCCGCACGAGTCGGGCCATGTTCGCCGGCCTGTGGCCCGACGTCCCCATAGAGGAGGTGCCGATCAGCGCCATCACGAACGGGGTCCACGCTCCGACCTGGATTTCCCAGGAGATGCACGACCTCCTGACCCGGTACGTCCTGCCCGACTGGGACGACGCCGCCGCAGAGGATTGGCAGCGGGTCCACGACATGCGCGACGACGAGCTGTGGCGGGCTCGGGAGCAGGCCCGGGAGCGCATGGTGGGCATCGTGCGCCACCGCCTGCAAACGTCGAAGCTGGCCCAGGGCCTGTCGGTGAGCGACGTGGCCTGGACCGACGAGGTGCTCGACCCCAAGATGCTCACCGTCGGCTTCGCCCGCCGCTTCGCCACTTACAAGCGAGCGACGCTGCTGCTCTCGCAGCCCGAGCGGCTGAAGGCGCTGCTCCTCGCGCCCGATCGTCCGCTGCAGCTGGTGTTCGCCGGCAAGGCCCATCCCGCCGACGACGCCGGAAAGGCCCTCATCCAGCAGCTGTACCAGTTCGCCGCCCAGCCCGACATCCGCCACCGGCTGGTGTTCATCGACGACTACGACATCTCGATCGCCCGGGCCATGACCCAGGGCTGCGACGTGTGGCTGAACACGCCCCGCCGCCCCCAGGAGGCCTGCGGCACCAGCGGCATGAAGGCGGCGCTCAACGGCGGCCTCAACTGCTCGATCCTCGACGGCTGGTGGGACGAGTGGTTCGACGGCACCAACGGCTGGGCCATCTCCTCGGTCGAGGGCGAGTCGGACGTGGCCCGGCGCGACCTGATCGAGGCCAACAGCTTGTTCGACCTGCTGGAGCGCCAGATCGTGCCGCTCTTCTATCAGCGCACCGAAGGACCGGTCCCCCGCCGGTGGGTGGCCCGGATCAAGCAGAGCCTCGTGACGCTGGGCCCCAAGGTCACCGCCAGCCGGATGGTCCGCGACTACGTCACCAGCCTCTACGAGCCGGCCGCAGCCGGCACCGACCGGATGGCCGCCGACAACTTCGCCCCGGCCAAGGCCCTGGCCGGGTGGAAGCGCCGAGTGCTGTCCGGGTGGGACGACGTGCGGATCACCGGCGTGGCGGCCGAGACCACGACGGCCGAGCTGGGCAGCATCCGCACCGTCACCGCCACCGTGCAGCTCGGAACGCTCGAGCCGTCCGACGTCGCGGTCCAATTGCTGCACGGACCGGTCGGGCAGGGCGACGAGCTCGTCGACCCCGACGTGCTCACCTTCGCCCACGCCGGCTCCGACCACGATGGCGCGGCCCGCTACGAGGGCGACTTCGCCTGCGACGAGACCGGCCGTTATGGCTTCACCGTGCGCGTCCTGCCCCACCGCGACGATCTGGCCAGCGCCGTCGAGTTGGGCCGCATCGTCTGGGCCTGACCGTTCCGACCCCGGAAGTTGGGCGTCTGGGTGCCCTTTCGGGCGCTCTCCCGTCCAACTTCTCGTGGCGATGGATCGCCGGCCAGCTTCGAACCTCGGCGTATCGTCACGGCGTAATGGCTGGCGTGTCCATCGCCGAACAGTTCCGCGCCGGCAATCCGGACGCGGTGCGGGACGTGTACCGGGAGTACGGCCGCCTCGTGTACGCCGTGACATACAAGGTGCTCGGCCACCGGATGCTGGCCGAGGAGGCCACCCAGCAGACGTTCTTGCAGGCGTGGCGGGCGGCCAGCAGCTTCGACGCCGGCAAGGAGCTCGGCCCGTGGCTGGCCACCATCGCCCGGCGGGCCGCCATCGACGTCCACCGGCGCGAGAGCCGGCGATCGGCCCAGTCCCTCGAGGACGTGGCCGCCGACCACCCCGCCATCGTGGCCCTGCCGCCGTCGGCCGAGCAGGCCTACGACGTGTGGGAGGTCCGGCGGGCCATCGACGAGCTCCCCGCCGAGGAACGGGAGGTCGTGCGCCTCCACCACGTCGAGGGGCTGACCCACGCCGAGATCGCGACACGACTCGGCGTGCCGATGGGTACCGTGAAGTCACGGTCGTTCCGGGCTCACCGGCGTCTCGCCGGTCGGCTCGGCTACCTGCGAGAGGAGCAGGTATGAAACCGAGTCGCTTCGGCCGGCGTAGATACAGGCGGAGTGTGACATATGGCGACTGACGACGACCGCGTGGCGGAATTGGCGGGCGAAGAGGGCGATGCCCTCGACCCGATCGAGCAGGCCCAGCTCGACGAGCTGCGGGCCCTGCTGGCGGACCCGGCCGTCTGGGCCGAGCCCGATCCCGAGCTGGAGGACCTCGTCGTCTCGGCGATCGCCGCCGAGGGGGGACGCCCGAGCGCAGCACAGAACGTGGTGCCCCTGGCCCGCAAGAACCGCCGGCCGTGGCTGGTCGCCCTGGCCGGCGCGGCCGCGGCGGCGGTGATCGCCATCGCCGCCATCGTGGCCTTCCGCGATACGGGCAGCTCGGCCGAGCACTTCAGCATCGGCCTACCGTCCGGCCAGGTCAAGTTCACCAAGTCCGATTCGGGCTGGCGGGTCGACCTCGATGTGTCCGACCTGCCCCAGCTCGACAACGGCCGGTTCTACGAGGCGTGGTTGAAGAAGGGCGACATCCTCGTGCCCGTCGGCACCTTCAACGAGGGGCGCATGGTCACCC
>JBKOXV010000128.1:0-11626 GCA_046725105.1 bacterium
GGTCGGGACCGAGGCTGCCGATCACCGGGTGACGGCTGAATTCACCGGCCCGGTACGTCTCCACCACGGGGGCTGAGAAGCACACCGCCTGGAAGCCCGGCACCTCGATCACGACCCGCATCTGCTTCGAGCCCTTGCGCCACCGCTCGCCCGGCCGGTACAGGAGCCACGACCCCGACAGCCGCATGTGGGTGTGCAGCACGCAGCCGTCGTCCCACCCGATCTCCAGATGCTTGCCGTGGCTCTCCACCCGCTCGACCACCGAACCCGGCGCCGGGACGATGCCATCCAACCGCGGCGCCTGGAACGCCGTGGTTGGCTTACCGATCAGCGCCGCCCGGAGCGCCGCCGCGGTCCGATGGATCGTGTCCCCCTCGGGCACGCCCCGAGGTTAGGGCGCTCCAGACAGCCCGTGGTGGCACATCCGCGAGTTCATCCTCGGTTCACCAGCTCAGCGGCCCTGCCGCCGTCACCCGCGCACGACCAACCCCCGGTACCCGTCGGCGAACCCGGCCGCCCGCAACGCGCCGGCGTGGGGCGCCTCCCCCGCCGGGGCGCCGTCGATCCGGCGAATCTCCAGGCTGCGCACCCGCCCGTCCTTCACCAGGTGCACGAGCGCCTCGACCCAGCGATCATCGGCACCGGCCGCCGGGAAGGTGACCAGGTGGTGGCCCCGCCGGTCGAGCCAGGCCACGAGCTCACCGTGGACCAGTACGACGAACGCCCCCGCCACCCGGGCCGGTCGCCCCCCGCCAGCTGGCTCGGCCCAGGCCAGCCCGGCCCCGTACGGCTGCGCAGGATCGGTGGCCGCCAGCACCACCGGCTCGGCGTCCAGGTCGGCTTCTCGGGCCGCTCGCAGCCGGTCCACCGCCCCGGGCAGGGCGAACTGGGCCGCGCCCAGCCCGGCCACGAAATACCCGCGACGAACCTGGCCGCGCTCCTCGAGGATCTTCAGCACCCCGTAGACGCCAGCGAACCCGCCAGGTACACCCTCGGACAGCGCCGCCTCCCGGGCTACGACCCCATGACGCTCGAGCAGCTGCAGCACGAGCGCGTGGCTGGCGACGGTTGGCGCCGGCGCCGGCTCGAGCAACGGCGCCACCAAGGACCATCGCCCCGCTCCTGACGGCGGACCAAGACGGGTGAGCCGGCCCGGCCGCGGCCGGGAGCGAACCGCCGGCGTGCCGCCCCCGGCCCGCTTGGCGGCGGCACCGGACACGTAGGCCCGCACCGGTGCGAGCGAGTCGTTCGTGACCTCGCCCGCCCACACGAGGTCCCACAGGGCGGCGAGCAACTCGTCGTCGGTGGCCGTTGGCTCGGCGGCCCGGAGATCGGCCGAGAAGCACGCGCCCCGCGCCTGCAGATGGCGCCTCAGGGCGTCGTGCAGCGGATCGCCGGGGCGATCGGCATCGTCGACGGCCGTGCGGTCGGCCAGGAGCGCCACCTGGTCGCGGAAGTACAGCCGGATGCGTCCGTCGTTGGCGCCGAGACCTCCGGCGCCGATCCACACCACGTCGCCGGAGGTGCACAGCCCGTCGAGGTCGGCCGGCCGGTAGCCCCCGACCCGAGCGGCGAGGACGTCGGCGTCGAGCGTGCTGGCCGGGATGGCCGCCCCCTGCAGCACCCCGAGGGCCTCCACGAGTCCATCGAGCCCGCGTCGGCCGGCGCCGATCCCCTGCCACTCCGGCAGGAAGCGGGCCAGCGCCGCCGGCTCGACCGGCTCGACTTCGCGACGTAGGGCGGCGATCGACCGCCGCCGGAGCTGGCGGAGCACCTCGGTGTCGCACCACTCGCGCTCCACCCCGTCGGGCCGGAACTCGCCCCCGACGATGCGACCGTCGGTCTCCAAGGCCCGGAGGGCGCCCAGAGCCCGTTCCACGGTCGTACCCAGCCGCTGGGCGACCGCCGCGGTGAGGAAGGGGCCGTGGGTGCGGGCGTAGCGTGCCACCAACGATTCGAGGGGGCGCTCCACCGGTTCGGTGAACGCCCGCGGCAACCCGAGCGGCAGGGAAACCCCGAGCCCGTCGCGGAAGCGGGCGGCATCCTCGGCGGCGGCGTAGCGCTCTTCACCGGCCACCCGCACGGCGACGGCTCGGCGCTCGGCCACCAGGCCATCGAGCCACTCGATGGACGCGCCGGGCGGACCATCGCACCGGATGTCGATCTCGGCCATGGAGAGATCGCCGAGCTTGCGCAGCAGGTCGTGCAGCTCGTCGACACTGCGGGCCCGCCGGTGTTCGACGAGGCACTGGAGCTCGAGCTCGAGGTCGGCCAGCACCTCGGGATCGATGAGCTCGCGCAGCTCCTCGGCCCCGAGCAGCTCGCGCAGTAAGTCGCGATCGAGGGCCAAGGCGGCCGCCCGCCGCTCGGCCAGCGGAGCGTCGCCCTCGTACATGTACGTGGCGATCCAGTTGAAGAGCAGGCTCTGGGCGAAGGGCGACGCCTTCTGCGTGTCGACGCTGACGAGCCGGATCCGCCGGCTGCGTAGGTCACTCAGCACGCTGCGCAGGGCGGGCACGTCGAAGACGTCCTGCAGGCACTCCCGGCTCGCCTCGAGGAGGATGGGGAACGACGGGTACTTGGCCGCCACGGCCAGCAGGTCGGCGGCCCGCTGGCGCTGCTGCCACAGCGGCGTGCGGGAGTCGGGTCGGCGACGGGGCAGCAACAGGGCGCGGGCGGCGCACTCGCGAAAGCGCGACGAGAACAGCGCCGTTGACGGAAGGGTGGAGACAACAAGCTCGTCGATCTCGCCCGGGTCGATCAGCAGCTCCTCGACCGGGATGGCGTCGGCCGCCTCGGGGAGGCGGATGACGATGCCGTCGTCACTCCACATCGTCTCGACCGTCATGCCGTAGCGCTCCGAGAGGCGCCGCTCGACGGCCATGGCCCACGGAGCGTGCACGGGCGTGCCGAAGGGTGACAGCACGCAGACTCGCCAATCGCCGATCTCGTCCCGGAAGCGCTCGACGACGACGGTGCGGTCGTCGGGCACCACCCCGGCGGCGTCGGCTTGGTCGAGCAGGTACTGCACGACGTTGTCGGCGGCGAGCGGATCGAGCCCGTCCTGCGACCGGAGCCGCTCGACGGCGGCCGCCGGCTCGGTGGCGCGGACTTCGCGCACGAAGGCGCCCAGGGCACGGCCGAGCTCGAGGGGACGCCCGGGGCGGTCGCCGTGCCAGAACGGCATCTTCCCCGGCTGGCCCGGTGCCGGCGAGACGACGACGCGCTCGAAGGTGATGTCCTCGATGCGCCACGTGGAGGCGCCCAGGACGAAGGTCTCGCCGGGCCGCGATTCGTACACCATCTCCTCGTCGAGCTCTCCGACGCGGGTGCCGTCGGGTAGGAAGACACCGAAGAGGCCTCGATCGGGGATGGTGCCGCCGCTGGTGACGGCCAGCCGGCGGGAGCCGTCACGGCCGCGGAGCGTGTCGCCCACGCGGTCCCACACGATGCGGGGCCGCAGCTCGCTGAACTCCTCCGACGGGTAGCGGCCGGCCAGGAGATCGAGGACGTTGGCGAGCACGTCTTCGCTGAGGTCGGCATATCCGGCGGCCCGACGGAGGACCGAGGCGAGATCGGTCAGGGACCAGTCCTCCACCGCCGTCATGGCCACGATCTGCTGGGCCAGGACGTCGAGCGGGTTGCGGAGGTAGCGGGTCTCCTCGATGAGGCCCTCGCGCATACGGCGGGTGACGATGGCGGCTTCGAGCAGGTCGCCTCGGTGCTTGGGGAAGATCGTGCCCTTGGAGGGCTCCCCGACGGAGTGACCGGCCCGGCCGATGCGCTGCAGGCCGCGACTCACCGCGCCGGGGGACTCGACCTGGATGACGAGGTCGACGGCGCCCATGTCGATGCCGAGCTCGAGGCTGCTGGTGGCGACGAGCCCTCGCAGCTCGCCCCGTTTCAGCTGATCCTCGATGACGATCCGCTGCTCCCGGGCGAGGGAGCCGTGGTGCGCCTTCACGAGCTCGCCGCCGTCGGGCGCGACGCCCTCGGTGTCGGCCAGCTCGTTGAGGCGCGCCGCCAGGCGCTCGGCCAGCCGGCGGGCGTTGCAGAAGATGATGGTGGACCGGTGGGCGAGGACCAGCTCGAGGATGCGGGGGTAGATGCTGGGCCAGATGCTCTTGCGGGCGGGGCCGCCGGCCGCCGGTCCGCTGCGGGGCTCTTGGACGACTTGGCCGAGGTCGCCCATGTCGTCGACCGGTACCACGACGTCGATCTCGAGGGGCTTGCGGATGCCGGCGTCGACAATGGTGTCCGGCCGGGGCGTTTGCGGTCGGGTGAAGCCGCCGAGGAAGCGAGCGACCTCTTCGAGCGGGCGCTGTGTGGCGGACAGGCCGATGCGCTGGGGCGGGCGGTCGCAGAGCTCGTCGAGCCGCTCCAGGCTCAGGGCCAGGTGGGCACCACGCTTGGTGGGCACCATGGCGTGGATCTCGTCGACGATGACCGCCTCGACGTGGCGCAGCGTGTCGCGCGCCTGCGACGTCAACATGAGGTAGAGGCTCTCGGGCGTCGTGATCAGCAGATCGGGCGGGTGGCGGAGGAGGGCCTGGCGGTCTCGGGAGGACGTGTCGCCGGTGCGGAGGCCGACCGTCGGCTCGGTGAAGGGGACGCCGAGGCGTTCGGCCGCCAGCTTGATGCCGGTGAGCGGGGCCCGGAGGTTCTTCTCGACGTCGAAGGCGAGGGCCCGCAGGGGCGAGAGGTAGAGCAGGCGGGTGCGGGCCTGGCGCTCGGGCAGCGGGGTGGAGACAAGACGGTCGATGCCCCACAGGAAGGCGGCGAGCGTCTTGCCCGAGCCCGTGGGCGCGCAGATGAGGGTGTGCTGCCCGGCCGAGATGGCCGGCCAGCCCTCGGCCTGGGCCGCCGTCGGCTCCGGGAACGCGCTGGTGAACCACGCCCGCACTGCCGGGGAGAACCGCTCCATGTCCACGAGGATCAGCCTACGAAGGGGGTGTTACGAAGTTTCTCGGTGGCCCGGGTTGAGGCTTGTTCAGGCGGCGGTCGGTTCGAGGGTTATCCGGCAGCCGAGCTGTTCGAGTTGGTGGACGAGGTGGCGTTGGCGGCGGGCGGGGCCGGCGAGTCGCTTGTGTCGCTGGATGGTGCGAATTCCGCCCCAACGGGCGCCACAGGCGGGGAACGGTGCGGGGGGGCGGGAGTTCGGGGCGGCAGCGACGGGCGAGACGGCGGAGCGGTCGGGGCGGGAGGGTCGTGGACGGCGGCACGGACTGCGGGGTGGGCAGCGCGGCCGCCGTGACGACTGGCACATACAAAACGCTTGTGTTTCGGAATCGGTCTGTCGTACGGTCGGTTGAAACGAAACGTAGTCGTTTCTGAAAGGATCGTGACGGATGGACGCAGCAACCGCCCACCAGCGCCGGTGGTGGACGCTCGGAGTGCTCTGCGTGAGCCTCCTCGTCATCGGCCTCGACAACACGATCCTCAACGTGGCGCTGCCCACCCTGGTCGAGGACCTGCACGCCACGGCCAGCCAGCAGCAGTGGATCGTGGACGCCTACACCCTCGTGTTCGCCAGCCTCCTGCTGACGGCCGGCATGCTCGGCGACAAGTTCGGGCGCCGGGGCGCGCTCACCGCCGGCCTGGCCGTCTTCGGCGTGGGCTCGGCCGTCGCCGCGTTCAGCGGATCGGCCGGGGCGCTGATCGGCGCCCGTGCGTTCATGGGCGTCGGCGGCGCGCTGATCATGCCGGCCACCCTCTCCATCCTCACCAACGTCTTCACCGATCCGGGTGAGCGGGCCCGAGCCATCGGCATCTGGGCCGGCGTCTCCGGTCTCGGCATCGCCATCGGCCCCACCACGGGCGGCTGGCTGCTGGAGCACTTCTGGTGGGGCTCGGTCTTCCTCATCAACCTGCCCGTCGTCGCTCTCGGCCTCATCGCCGGCCGGTTCCTCATCCCGACGAGCAAGGACCCGCACTCGCCCCGCCTCGATCCGTTCGGCACGATCATGTCGGCGACGGGCCTCTTCGCCCTGCTCTACGCCATCATCGAAGGTCCGTCACGCGGCTGGACGGACACCACCGTCGTCGGCGGCTTCCTGGTCGGCCTGGCCGTGCTCGTCGCCTTCGTGGCCTGGGAGCTGCGCACCGACCACCCCATCCTCGACGTGCGTCTGTTCGGCAACCCGCGCTTCTCCGGAGCCTCGCTCGCCATCACGCTCGTGTTCTTCGCGCTGTTCGGCTCCATCTTCTTCCTCACCCAGTACCTGCAGTTCGTGCTGGGCTACGGCACGCTCACGGCCGGCCTGGCGATCTCGCCGGTCGCCCTGGCCCTGATGGTGGCGGCACCCTCGGCGCCCATCCTCACGAAGCGCTTCGGCTACAAGGCGATGGTGGCTACCGGGCTGGCCATCGTGGCGGGCGGCCTCGTCCTGCTGTCGACGGCCAGTGTCGACAGTGGCTACGGGCTGATCCTCGCCGTCATCGTGACGATGGGCGTCGGGATGGGCCTGGCCATGACGCCCGCCACCGACTCCATCATGGGCTCGCTCCCGCGCGAGAAGGCCGGCGTCGGCTCGGCCGTCAACGACACGACACGCGAGGTGGGTGGCGCCCTCGGTGTCGCCATCCTGGGCAGCCTGCTGGCCGCCGGCTACCACTCGTCGATGGACCAGTCGGCCGCGCTCCACGCCCTCCCGGCGCCGGCGGCGTCCGTCGCCCACGACTCGCTGGGCGGGGCGGTCCAGGTGACCGGCCAGCTGGGCGCGGCCGGGCAATCCGTGCTCACCGACGCCGCCCACGCCTTCGTCAACGCCATGAGCAGCACGGTGCTGATCGCGGCGGCTGTAGCCGTGGTGGGCGCCCTCGTCGCCCTCGTCTGGCTGCCGTCTCGAGCGGCCAGGCCGGCCCCAGAAGAGGCCGAGCCGGCGGCCGTGCTGGACGCGACCCTCGTGGCCGTGGATTGAATATGCATGTGACCGACGTCGCTGCCGCCGCTGTGCGCGGCCGACCGCGCAGCAGCGAGGCCGACCGTGCCATCCAGACGGCCACCATCGAGCTCCTCCTCGAAGAGGGCTACGAGGGGCTCACCATGGCCGGAGTGGCGCAGCGCGCCGGTGTGTCGACGGCCACGCTCTACCGGCGTTACCAGAGCAAGGAGGAGCTGGTGGTGGGGGCCATCGCCAGCATCAAGGAGGAGGCCGAGCCGACGGAGACGGGGCCGCTGGTCGACGACATCCGCGCCCTGGCCATCGAAGGCTGCGCGACGTTCGAGCAGGAGGGCGGCCGCCTCATCAAGTCGCTGATCGGCGAGGTGCAGCGCAACCCCGAGCTGGCCGCCGCCCTTCGCCAGCAGATCCTCGACCACCGGCGCGACAAGGCCCGGCGCATGATCGAGGCCGCCGTCGAACGCGGAGAGATCCCGCCCCCCGCCGACGCCGAGGTGGCGCTCGACATGATTGCCGGTCCTTTCATCTTCCGCGCTCTCGTGACTGGTGAGCCCCTCGACCAGAAGTTCGCCGACAACCTCACGACCTTGGCGCTCCGAATGCTCGGTGCCGCCGAACCCGTCGAAGCCGCCGAATCGGCCGATCACCGGCGCCGGTAGCATCGCAGCGTGCACGGCGAGTTCCATCCCGCCTTCGAGGAGTACTGCGAGTGCATCTACGAGCTCCACGAAGACGACGTGGAGGCGATCCAGGCCCGCATCGCTGACCGCCTCAACATCTCGCGCCCCGCCGTCTCGGAGATGATCAAGCGCCTGGAGGCCGACGGCCTCGTGACGGCGGCCAAGGGCACGATCCAACTGAGCATCAAGGGGCGCCAACTCGCCGAGCGCGTCGTGCGACGCCACCGCCTGGCCGAGCGCTTCCTCACCGACATCCTCGGTCTCTCGTGGGCCCAGGCCCACAAGGAAGCCGGCAAGTGGGAGCACGTCATGTCCGACGATGTGGAGCACGCGATGGACCGCGTGCTCGGTACTCCTACGACGTGCCCGCACGGCAACCCCATTCCGGGCTCGGCGTACATCGCGCCCGCGGCCCGGCGGCTCTCCGATGTCGGCGTCGGCACGGCGTTCATCGTGAGCCGGATCCCCGAGGAGCTCGAGTTCGAACCCGGTCTCCTCGAGTTCCTCGAGACGTCGGCCATCCAGCCCGGCCGCAGCGGGCATGTCACGGCGTCGTCGCCCGACGGCACCATCACGGTGGAAATCGAAGGCCACCACGTCGGCGTCGGCTCGTTCGCCAGCGCCCGCATCCTCGTCACGGCTTGACGCATCTCGTCGTCCTGGGCGGCGGTCCGGCCGGCTTGGCCGCGGCCTGGCTGACGGCGCGGCAGGGCCACACCGTCGAGCTCGTCGAACGATCCCCTACGCTGGGCGGCATGGCGGCGTCCTTCGACGTCGCCGGTGTGCGCGTCGACCACGGGAGCCATCGTCTCCATCCGAGCGCGCCACCGGAGATCCTGGCCGAGCTCGGGCGCCTCCTCGGCGACGACCTGCAGACGCGAGCACGACACGGCCGACTGCGCTTCGATGAGCAGTGGCTGGCTTTCCCCCTGGCGGCGCCCGATCTCGTCCGCCACCTGCCGCCGCGGCTCGCCGCCCAGCTCGCGCGCGACGCCCTGACGGCGCCGCGGCGCCACGCCGCCGACGACTCGTTCGGGGCCGTGGTGACGGCCGGCCTCGGGCCCACCGTCGCCAACCGGTTCTACCTTCCCTATGCCCGCAAGCTGTTCGGCGTCCCGGTCGACGAGCTCGACGGCGAGCTGGCCCGCCGACGGGTCTCGAGTCGGTCGGCCGCATCGGTGGTCCGGCGCATACTGGCGCGGCGAGGCGCGGCCGGCCGCACCTTCCTCTATCCACGGCGCGGCTTCGGTCAGATCCCCGAGGCACTGGCCGATGCGGCGAGCGCGGCCGGCGTCGCCCTGCGCACCGACGTCACCGTCACGTCCGTCGCGCTCGACCCGGACGGCATCCGGCTCCGGCTCGACGACGGGTCGTGCATCGAGGGCGATCGGTTGTGGTCGACCATCCCGACCGGCGCGCTGGCCCGACTGGGCGGCGGTCCCTCCGCCGCCCTGACCCATCGCGCCATGGCGCTCGTCTACCTCGCGCTCGACCGGCCCCGCTACACCGGGTTCGACGCCCACTACCTGCCTGATCCCGGTCAGCCGGTGTCGCGGTTGTCCGAGCCGAAGAACTACCGCGACGGTGCCGACCCGGACAACCGCACCGTGCTGTGCGCCGAGGTCCCGTGCGATGTCGGCGACGACCTGTGGCGCGCGCCGGACGACGCCCTCGGCGCCGTCGTGTCCGGAGCCCTCGCGCGCGAAGGCCTTCCCACCGTCGATCCGATCGAGGTGGTGGTACGGCGCCTCCCGACCGTGTACCCGCTCTACCGGCGCGGTTGGGCCGCGCAGCAGGACGCCCTCGAGGCGTGGGCGGCGTCCCACGAGCGACTGCTCGTGCTCGGGCGGCAGGCGCTCTTCGCCCACGACAACACCCACCACGCCTTGGCGATGGCGTGGGAAGCGGCCCGCTGCCTGCTCGCCGACGGCTCGTTCGACCGCGCCCGCTGGGACGCCGCCCGCGACGAGTTCCGCTCGCACGTCGTGGTCGATTAGCCGTTCAGCTCCCGGTAGACGGCCGGGCCGACGTGCCGCAGGTAGCGGCCCAGCCGCACGAAGCTGCGACCGGACTGGCGGAAGCCGTAGGTGATCGGCACCTCGCGGTAGCGCGCCCCCTTGGCCAGCAGGTCGAGGGTGAGCACCTGGGCGTAGTTGTAGTCGTGGCCGATCTCCGCGACTGCCGTCGCCCAGGGCGACAGGGCCCGGTAGCCCGACTGGCCGTCGCTGATGGGCCGGCGGGCCACCCACGCCAGCACTGCGGTGAGCACGCGGTTGCCGAGGCGCCGGTGGGGCAGCATGCGCCGGATGTCGCCGGCGAAGCGCGAGCCGACCACGTAGTCGGCCGTCCCGGTGAGGATCGGCGCGACGACGACGCCGAGCTCCTCGGGTGCGTACTCACCGTCGGCGTCGCAGAACGCGACGGCCGACGGTCCCAGCTGGAGGGCGGCGGCGAGCCCGCTCCGCACTGCCGCCCCGAGGCCGCGATTCTCCAAGTGGGCAACGACCTTGGCGCCGCCGGCGACTGCGACGTCGGCCGTGCCGTCCGTGGACCCGTCGTCCACCACGAGCGCCACGACCGACCGGCCCGCCACCTCGGCCGGCACCCGCGCCAGCACCGCTCCAAGGCGCGGAGCCTCGTTGTGGGCCGGGAGCACGAGCACCACCGGACCGCGCCCGGGAGGCGTGACGGCGCGCCGCACCGGGACCGACGCCGGCAGCCGCACACGGCGACTCACGCCGCCTCCCGGCGTGCCATCCAGACGCCCACGGCGGCGAGTCCGGCCGCCCAGACCGCCAACGCCCACCACGTCCCGCCGCCCTGGACCATGCCGTCGGGCAGCACGCGCTGCGCCAGCCGGACCAACGGATCGAGGGTGCGATCGAAGTCGACGATCAGCGTGTGATGGCCGCCGAGCACACCGACGATCAGGAAGACGTAGGCGGCGACACCGAGCGCACCGGCGACGAGCAACACGCGCCGCCCCAGGGAACCCAGCCGCCCGGCCCACCAGGCGATCGCCACGACGGCGAGCGGGACGACGACCACCACCTGGCGACCCGGCCACCACCAGCCCTGCATCGTGAGCGCCACGTAGGTCGCCGTCAGCCAGCCGGCGCCGATCACGGCGAGGAGCAGGCGGCTCGCCGGCGGGTGCCGTCGCAGCATCACCGCCGCCGCCGGGACCAGCGCGAGGGCGACCGGCTGCCACACGGCCAGGCCGAAGGAACGGTCGACGAGGAGGCCGACGACCCGTTGCGAACGCCCCACGTAGTCGGGGCGGTCACCGACGACGCTGAAGTCGCCAGCGGCGAAGTGTGAGCCCGACGCGTACGCCGTCCAGCCGCCGTAGATCCACCGGTGGCCGATCAGGAACACGGCGGCGGCGGCGCCTAGGCCCGCCGCGACCCAGCCCGCTCGGGCCAGCCGGCCGTCGCGCCACAAGCGCCACAGCAGCGCGGCGGCGAGGACGGCGGCGATCGGCGTGTACTTCACCGACAGCCACGGCAGGGCCGCGACGGCAAGGGCGCCGCCCCACACGGCCCGCGGCGACAACCGGCCCGTGATCCACCAGAAGCCGGCGAGGGTCACGAGGGCGGCGGGGAGCTCGGGATAGATCTGCGTGCCATAGATCGCCAGCGGGGGGCTGAGGCCGGCGAGCAGGGCGGCAACCAGCGTCACCATTGGCGACACACCGAAGCGCCGGTGCGCCACCACCATCGTGAGGCCGGCCAGCACCCCGGCGAGGGCGGCCATGAACAGCTTGGCGCCGAGCCATCCGCCCAGTCCCACCGGCGCGGCGAGCAGCACCGGTAGCAGCGGATCGTGGGGCTCGACCTGGCTGCCGTCGGGCTGGATCTCGGCCTGCACCGGAAGGGTGACGGCGTGGAAGTCGCGGTAGCGCAGCGCGGCCCGTTCGTCGCTGACGTCCAGGTCGTGGTCCTCCCACAGGCTGAGGGCGCTGAGGAGGTAGTGCGGCTCGTCGGCCGTCGTGCGGGCACCGTAGGTGGCGCGCATGGGGGCCCCGGCGGCGGCGCCCAGGGC
>JBKOXV010000306.1:0-6616 GCA_046725105.1 bacterium
GGTCGAGTGAGCGCCGGCCGGCGGCGAAGATTCAGCCGCGATAGCCGTTGGTGATCGGCAGGCGGCGGTCCTTGCCGAACGCCGTGGGCGTGACGCGCACGCCGGGCGGCGACTGCCGCCGCTTGTACTCGGCCAGGTCGACGAGCCGCGTGATGCGCCGCACGAGGGTCTCGTCGAAGCCGGCCGCGACGAGCTCCGAGGCCGTGCCGTCGGCTTCGACGTAGGCCTCGAGGATAGGATCGAGCACCTCGTAGGGCGGGAGGCTCTGGTCGTCGCGCTGGTCGGGTCGAAGCTCGGCTGACGGTGGCTTGGTGAGCACCGCCTCCGGGACGACAGCTCGGCCGGCCCGCCTGTTCACGAACCGGGCCAGTTCGTACACCTGGAGCTTGAACACGTCCTTGATGACGGCGAACCCGCCGGCGGTGTCGCCGTAGAGCGTCGAGTAGCCGACGGCCATCTCGCTCTTGTTGCCGGTCGTGAGGACGAGCCAGCCGAACTTGTTCGACAGGCCCATCAACAGCATGCCCCGTATGCGGCTCTGCAGGTTCTCCTCGGCGAGGTCGGCCGGGCGGCCCTCGAAGGACGGTGCCAGCAGGTCGAGGAAGGCGGCGAAGGCGTCCTCGATGGCGATCTCTCGGAAGTCGATTCCCAGCGCCTCGGCGAGAATGGCGGCGTCCGTGCGCGACCCCTCGCTCGAGTAGCGCGACGGCATCGCCACGCCGTGGACGTGCCCGGGCCCGAGAGCATCGGTGGCCACGCAGGCCACGAGCGAAGAGTCGATGCCGCCGGACAATCCGATCACGACGTCGGAGAACCCGTTCTTGCCGACGTAGTCGCGGGTGCCGAGCACGAGCGCCTCGTAGACCTCGGCGACCGGCTCGAGCGGCGTCGTGAGCACGGGCCGGCGGTGATCGTCGTCGGCGACGGCGCGCTCGGTGATCACGACCTCGGGCAGCGGATCGACGCTGACCCGGCCCCGAGGATCGAGGAGTCGCTTGCGGAAGACGGGGCGGCTGTCGATGTCGACGATGACGACGTCTTCGACGAACTGGCGCGCACGGGCGATCAGCTCCCCGTCGGCGTCGAACACCAGCGACGCCCCGTCGAAGACGAGCTCGTCTTGCCCGCCGACCTGGTTCACGTACACCAGCCCACAGGAGGCGTCAGCGGCCCGCGTCGCCAGCATGCGCTCGCGGCCGGCGAGGCGGCCCGCGAAGTACGGGGACGCGTTGATGTTGACCACGAGCTCGGCGCCGCCGAGACCCTGAGCGGCGATGGGACCGGTGGGGCTCCAGGCGTCCTCACAGATGCTGACGCCGATGCGGACGCCGCCGATGACGTACAGCTCGAGGCCTTCGTACCCGGGCGTGAAGTAGCGCTGCTCGTCGAACACGGCGTAGTTCGGGAGGAGCCGCTTGCGGTAGACGCCGACGACCTCCCCGCCGGCACAGATGGCGGCGGCGTCGTGGAGGTCGCGCCCGGCGTCGACGAAGCCGACGATGGCGGTGCACCGGCCGGTACGGGCGGCGACCTTGGCCAGGGCAGCCTGGTTGTCGGCGACGAAGCCGGGCTTGAGCACGAGGTCTTCGGGCGGGTAGCCGGTGATGGCCAGCTCCGGGAAGGCGGCCACGTCGGCGCCGGCCGCCTCGGCCTGAGCCAGGGCGTCGATGACGCGGTTGGCATTGCGCTCGAGGTCACCGACGGTCGTGTTGAGCTGGCAGAGGGCGACGCGAAGGCGGCTCACCAGGGCAAAGGCTATCGGCGGCCGTCGCCCGGACAGCCCCCGAAACGAGCGACTAGCGTCACCAGACGACCGCCCCGCGTGGGTGTCACGTCCACGAGGAGGGATGGTTGCCCAGCCACGGCCTGTTCTCGCGCCGGCGCCTGCTCGGGGCCGACGCCGTCACTGGCGCCACGACCGTCGCCGCCGCCGGAGCCCGGGCGGCCCGCCCCGGGCCGGCGTTGCTCGCGCCCGCCGGGGCCACGCAGCCGAAGTTCTACGCCGGGCTCACGCTGATGGCCGGCAACGAGCTCAGCGCCCCGACCGGCACGGTGTTCGTGAAGGACCCGTTCAACGGCGTCTACGCCAGTACGACAGGTGGCTACGTGGGCACGGCGGTCGACGTACCGGCGGGCAGCATCGTCCAGGACGTCGTGTTCTTCCTCTACCAGCAAGTGGGGTCGCAACTCTGCGCCCTCCAGCTCTACCACCCCGGCGCCGACGCTGCCGGGTACGAGATCTTCCTCAGCCGCGAGGTCACGGGCACGGGCGTGATCTCGCTGGCGGCGTCGACGTACTCGACCGGACTGCCCAGGTTGATCACGCCCGACGGCGCCCTGTGCGCCTTTGTCTGGCGGGGCCTGCCGACGTGCGTGTGCCGGGGCATCCGGGTCGACTTCATCCCACCGGCCGGCACCGTCGGAGCGGCGTCGGGCGGCCTGGTGCCGATCCCACCCGCGCGCGTCTACGACTCCCGCCAGGACTACGGGAAGCTGCGAGCCAACGAGGAGCGGGTGGTTCCCCTCGCGACGGCCACCAACGGCGCCTCGGTCATGCCCGCCGGCGCCACTGCGGCCGCCATCACCCTCACCGTCACCGAGACCGAGGGATCCGGAGGGTATGTCGCCGCCTTCCCCGCCGGAACGCCATGGCCGGGTACCTCCTCCGTGAACTGGTTCGGGCCGGGCCAGAACCTGGCCACGGCGGCCATCCTCGCTCTGGGCGGCGACCGCAGCATCGTGCTACGGGGCGGCGCCGCTGACTGCCACGCCATCGTCGACGTGACCGCCTACGTCGGATAGCCCGAGAAAACGGTCTGTGTCGTCGGGCTAGCCGCGCACGAAGGCGGTGACGCCGGCCGCCGCCATCTGCTCCACGAGCGCCTCGGCGTCGGCGCGCGGCATCGGACCGCGCTGAACACGGAACGGCCCCGACCCGACCACGCCGAAGTCGCCGAAGCCCTTGGCGGCCAGCGCCGCCACGCCGGCGGCGGCCGCCTCTCGGGTGGTGTAGGCGCCGGCCTGCACCGAGACCGACCCGCTCGTCTTGGCGGGAGCGGCCGCGGTGCCGGCGCGCGTCGGCGGGGGCGGGGCGGGAGCGGCTGTCGCAGGTGGTGTCGTCGTCGCCGTCGTCGGCGGCGCGGTGACGGGAGGCGTCGTGCTCGGCGGCGGCGACACGGGGGGCAGCGTGCCGACCACGCCCGTACGGCCACCGGTCGGCACGACCGGAACCGTCGGCACCGTGGACTTCGTCGTCACGTCGTCCTTCTTCTCGTAACTGCACGCCGCGATCACGAAGCCAGCGACCAGCATGGCGACGGCCATGATGGTGAAGCGGCGAATCATCACCGACCTCCGTGTTCCCTCCACCCGTCGTCCTCCATGGTACGCGCCGCGCCACACTGACGGCGTGGTTCTGCCCGACCTCGACGAGGCGATCGAACGCTCGGCGACCCCGGCCGGGGTGCGCAGCGGCGTCGAGCGACTCGTCGCCGCGCAACCCGAGGTGGCGTCACGCCTGCGGACCGACCGCGCTCTCGTCGCCGCCCTCGTTGCCGTGGTGGCGGCCAGCCGCAGCTTGGGCCGCCAGGTCGGCACCGATCCTGGGGCGATCGACGCGCTGGGCGATCTCGAAACCCGTCGGCCGCTCGACGTAGCTGACGTCCCGGCCCTTACCCGTTGGAAACAGCGAGAGTACCTGCGCCTGGCGGCACGCGACCTGCTCGGGATGGACGAGCTCACCACGACCGTGGCCGGCATCAGCGCCCTGGCTCGAGACATTCTGGGCGCCGCAGTAGACCTGGCCGAGGTCGATCCCAGAGATCGCCTGACCGTCATCGGGATGGGAAAGCTCGGCGGCGACGAGCTGAACTACGCCAGCGACATCGACGTCATGTTCGTCGGTGCGGGCGACGTGGCTCGCCTCGAACGGACGGCGCGCCGCGTGATGGATGTGGCGCGGTCGTGCTTCCGCGTCGACGCCAATCTGCGCCCCCAGGGACGCGACGGCCCGCTCGTGCGCTCCGTGCCGTCGTACGACTCCTACTGGGAACGGTGGGCCGAGCCGTGGGAGTTCCAGGCGCTGCTGAAGGCGCGCGCCGTCGCCGGCGACGCAGAGTTGGGCGCCGCCTTCGAGCGGCACGCCGGACAGCATCTGTGGGGCCGAGTCTTCTCGGCCGACGATCTCCGATCGCTGCGCCGTCTCAAGGCCCGGGTCGAAGCCGAGCTGGCCCGCAAGGGGCTCACCGACCGCGAAGTGAAGCGCGGTCGAGGAGGCATCCGTGACATCGAGTTCGCCGTGCAGCTGCTGCAGCTTGTGCACGGCCGCCTCGATTCGGAACTGCGTTCGCCCACGACGCTGACCGCGCTCGACCAGCTGGCGGCGTCGGGCTACGTCGACAGCAACGACGCCGGTCAACTGGCCGGCTCGTACCGGTTCCTGCGCCGGCTCGAACACGTGCTGCAGCTCTACGACGGCACCCAGGTGTACGCCATGCCGGCCGACGAGCCGTCGCGGCGGCGCATCGCTCGCACCCTCGGCTATCGCGACTCGGGCTCGGCCGATGCCGTCGAGCAGCTCGATGCCGCCTTGGCGGGGCACCAGGCCATCGTGCGCACGATCCACGAGCGGCTGTACTTCCGGCCGCTCCTCGAGGCCTTCGCCGCCTCCGACGCCGAGCTGCTGGCCCGACCCGGGGCCCTGGAGGAGCGCTTGCGGGCCTTCGGGTTCGCCGACAGCGACCGCACCCGCGCCGCCGTCGAAGACCTGACCCGCGGCCTCACCCGCTCGTCGCGGTTGATGCACCAGATGCTGCCGCTGCTCCTCGGCTGGTTGTCGGACACGCCCGACCCCGACCTCGGCTTGCTCTGCGTGCGCAACCTCGCCGGCGACCGGGACCGGGCCGAGGCGCTCGCCCGCACCTTCCGTGAGTCACCCGAGACGGCCCGCCAGCTGTGCAGCTTGGTGGGCACCAGCCGGCTGGCCGCCGACGTCCTGCAGCGCAACATCGACCTCGTCGCCCGGCTGCCCGACGCCGATCGGCTCCGCACCCGTCCCAAGCCCGACCTGGTCGACGCGGCGGTACGAGCGCTCGCCTGGCGGGAAGGCGAGACCCGCCAGCAGGCGGCGCTGCTGCGCTGGAAGCACCGCAACCTGCTGGGTGTAATCGCCCGCGACGTGCTCGACGGCGCCGATGTCGCCGAGGTGGGCCACGACATCAGCACCGTCGCCGAGGCCGCCCTCGAGGTGGCGCTCCACACCGTCGCCCCCAAAGTGCCGTTTGCGGTGATGGCGTTGGGCCGCTTCGGCGGCGCCGAGCTGTCCTATGCCAGCGACCTCGATCTCGTGTTCGTGTTCGACGGCTCCGGCGCCGACGAGACCGCCGAAGGGCTGCGGGTCGCCACTGACCTCCGCCGTTTCATGCAGGGGGCCACGCCCGCGACCCGCCTGTGGAGCGTCGACGTCGACTTACGGCCGGAGGGCAAGCAGGGCCTGCTGGCCCGCAGCGTCGAGGGCTACCGCGCCTACTTCGACCGCTATGCGCTCGTGTGGGAGCGCCAGGCGATGGCCCGCGCCCGGACCGTGGCCGGTGACGCCGAGGTGGCGGCGTCGTTCCTCGGCCTGCTCGACGAGGCGGTGTGGGCACGGCGCCTGTCGGCCGACGACGAACGTGAGATCCGTCGCATCAAGGCCCGGGTCGAGCGCGAGCGCATCCCCGCCGGGGAGGACGCGCAGTTCCACCTGAAGCTCGGCCGCGGCTCGCTGTCGGACATCGAATGGACGGCGCAGCTGCTCCAGTTGCGCCACGGCGTCCGGACGACGGGTACGGTCGAGACGCTCGACGCCCTCGCCGCCGGCGGCCGGCTGAGCGCCGCCGATCACGCCGTGCTCACTGACGCTTATCGGTTCTGCGAGCGGACCCGGAATCGCCTGTACCTCGTGCGCAGCATGCCGGGCGACGCCCTGCCCCGCGAGCAGGACGAGCTGACCCGCCTGGCGCGCGCCCTCGACACCACACCGGCGGCGCTGCGCGAGCACTACCGGCGCGTCACCCGCCGGGCCCGCACCACGGTGGAGCGGCTGTTCTACGGCCGCGACTAGTCGCTGAACCAGCCGGCCAGGTCGATGACGGCGTCGGCGTCGCTGAAGTCGAAGATGCCGACCTTGCGCTGCGATGCCAGCGACGAGATGGTGAGGGCCGCCCGGTGCTGGGCCGGCCCCGACCAGTTCACCGACGACGCCTGCGGCACCGGGGTGCCCGCCGGGTGGGCGGTGAGGAAGCCGCCCCCGACCGTGTTGGTGGCGGTGAGGTTGTAGAGGGCACCGGACGCGTTCGACGTCACGAAGTTGGTGAAGTCCATGACGGCCTCGTTGCCGCTCGTGAGCCGGCCGAAGGGCGCGCCGGCCTGGCGGGAGTCGGCGATGCGGCTCGGCGTGATGGCCGTGAACAGACCGGCGCTCCCCGAACCGGACGAGAAGTAGCCGACCACGTCGACGACGACGTCGGTGGGGCGGAACGACAGGATGCTCACCTTGCCGTTGGTGCCCAGCTTCACCAGGGCCAGGTTCGACCGGATGTCACCCGGCCCGTTCGGGTTGGTGGTCGACACCAGTGGC